>BACX01000189.1 GCA_000333335.1 Sphingomonas-like bacterium B12
CCGGGCCGACACCTGCGTCCAGGATGCTGGTATTGATAGCCGCCAACGATCCGCAACGCGGCGTTTTCGCCGATCGGCAGATTGACGACCGCCTGCGACTGCGCCTGATCTCGCTCACCGAACTGGACGCGCCCGCTCGTGCCGAACTTGCCGAGCTCGGGTTTGTTCGTCGTGATCGAGATGAGGCCGGCAGTCGTGTTCTTGCCGAAAAGCAGACCTTGTGGGCCTCTCAGCACCTCGACCCGTTCGACGTCGGCGAGCGAGTTCAACGGCACGAACCGTGGAAGCGTGACGTTGACGTCGTCGATGGCAATACCGACAGCCGACTCGAATCTTTCGCAGCGGATCGCCGTGCCGAAGCGCGGCCGGACGATGCTCCCCCCCGATGCGACGCTGCGCGATGCCCGCGCGCTCCGCCCCCGGCCGACGCTGGCCAATCTCTCGCGCAAGGATGCGCCGCCCGCAGAGCCGCACGACTGAGAGGCGCGGCGCCTATTGCACGACCGTACAACCCCCGCCATCATCCCCCTCGGGAGTTATCAAGACGGAGTCGGGGCACCATGCGCAACGCCATCATCGCCAGCCTGTTCGCAACCCTTCTGGCGAGCACGGCCCCCGCCCTCCCCGCCCATCCGCAGGCGGAGAAGCAGGCGCTCGATCTCGCCAAGCAGGCCATCGCGCTGCGGTCCGTGCGCGGGCCGGGCAACAAGACGCCGGAGGTCGCAGCACTCTACAAGGCGGCGCTGGTCGCCGGTGGCTTCAAGGACAGCGACGTCACCATCACCCCGGTGGACGACACCGCCTACCTGATCGCCACCTGGCCCGGCAGTGATCCGTCGCTGAAACCGCTGGTCATTTCCGGCCACATGGACGTGGTGGAGGCCGATCCGAAGGACTGGACGCGCGATCCCTTCACGCCGATCGTCGAGAATGGCTATTTGTTCGGGCGCGGCGCCACCGACATGAAGCTGGACGGCACGCTCGCCATCGCCTCGCTGATCGAGCTGAAGCGGGAGGGCTACAAGCCGAAGCGCACCATCGTCATCGAATTTTCCGGCGACGAGGAGACGGTGATGAAGACCAGCGCGATCATCGCGCAAAAGCTCTCCAACGCCGAACTCGTGCTCAACATCGACGGCGGCGGCGGTGCCTATGACGAGACGAGCGGCAAGCCCGAATATTTCACCTGGTCCGGCGCCGAGAAGGCCTATGCCGACTACCAGCTGACCGTCACCAATCCGGGCGGCCACTCGTCCGAGCCGCGGCCCGAAAATGCGATCGACCAGCTCGCCGCCGGCCTCGTCCGCATCGGCCAATATCATTTCAAGCCCGAGCTGAACGACCTGACCCGCCTGTCGCTGGCCCAGGAATCGAAATATGAGGATGCGCAGACGGGTGCTGCGATGCGCGCCTTCGTCGCCAATCCGGAGGACAAGGCCGCGATCGCGACGCTCACCGCCAATCCGGCGACGGTCGGCCGCATCGGTACCACCTGCGTCGTTACGATGATCGACGGCGGCCACGCGCAGAATGCCCTGCCCCAGCGCGCCACCGCCAACATCAACTGCCGCATCTTCCCCGGCCACCCCTTCCCCGAAGTCATGGCCGAACTCCAGCGCGTCGCCGCCGAGCCGGCGATCCGGTTCAAGGACGTGACCGAGGGTTCGGTCGCCACCCCGCCCTCGCCGCTGCGGCCGGATTTCGTGAAGGCAGTCGAGACCTCGATCCACAAGGTCTATCCGGGCATCCCCGTCTTCCCCAGCCAGTCCTCGGGCGCCAGCGACAGCATGTGGTTCCGTCATGTCGGCGTGCCGAGCTACGGCGCCAGCCCGGTGTTCATCAAGGAATCCGAGGATTTCAGCCACGGCCTGAACGAGCGGACACCGATCGCCAACATCCCGCCGGCCATCACCTACTATCTCTCGCTGATCCCGGCCCTGTCGAGCTGACGGCGCACGCAGCGAGGTTTACCTTGACATATTGAACCAATTAGGTTATACGTCGCCGCGTTCTTCAAACCCGAAGCGCACGGGAGCGAAGGACGGAACCGGGCCGCGACGCGTTAGCGCCGAGGCCCGGGCGGCCGGCGCGGAGTCATCCGGTTTCAAGCCGAAGCTTCGCTGAAAAAACTGTAACCCCGGGACTGTCGTGACACCCTGCCAGGCCAACCGTGGGCAGGGGCTTCTGGTCCCGAACTTAAAGTCTGGACGCGGCTCCGGTTACGATCCGCACTTGCTTACCCCAAGCCGTCCAGCAACCGGGTGCCATTGGCAAAGGACGCGCCGGCCGTGACCTTCCCCCCTGTCCTCACTTTACGCCACAGGTGCGTCTGAGATTCGCGACGGCTGCTATCGCCCCAGAGGTTGCCATCCCCCCGCACAACGCGGCATCCTAGAAGCAGACTTTGGGGATTCATGATGACGCGAGAACGGCTGGCTTTTGCCTTGGCATTCGCGATGGCCAGCTTTGGCGTAGCGAAGGCTGGTCCGCTGGATCTGCCGAAGCCCGAAGTTTTCATTCGCGCGGAAGATCAGGAACGGGCGCGTTTGCTCGGAAATCCGTGCAAGAAGGATGATATTGGGCGCGGCTGTTATAGCTTTAACGGCTTCGGGTGGCGAGAAGCCCCATGCACATATCATATTGACGATGGAAGCATTGGATCGTTGCCGACCGACCAATGCTATAAAATGGAAGAGCCTCGCCGATATCAAGGCATATGGATCGATGCGTTTGAAGGTCAGCGTTTTATCCCAACTGGCACCACGCCCCCCGCATGGCCAACTGGTGATCCGAACTCTCCCGGTTGGCGGGCACAGGCCGATCGAGCACAGGCAGCAGCGATTTGGCTTGATGTTGAGAGGGTCAAACTAGGG
The DNA here is from genome assembly GCA_000333335.1 of Sphingomonas-like bacterium B12. Taxonomy (GTDB): domain Bacteria; phylum Pseudomonadota; class Alphaproteobacteria; order Sphingomonadales; family Sphingomonadaceae; genus Solisphingomonas. The sequence goes on from BACX01000189.1 coordinate 2,874, forward strand.
CACGACTTTCGCAAGGGTGGCCGCAAAATGCTGATTGATTTCATCGGCCGGAAAACCATGTTTCCGGGATCGTATGGCCACTTGGGAATGTCCGGCAACGAGATCATTGTAGACCGCATCATTTCGATAAAGAAAGCCGAATAACTTGCTCAACCAGCATCCCGTTCATGCCTTCCAAGCGATAATAGCTTTCTTGCCATCCTAACCTGATACCTGACCGTCCCGAAACCACCACGTCCCGTCATCGCGAGCGGGGACCGCAACGCTCCTCACGCCTCCTCCAGCGCCCCGCCGGTGCGCAGCCTCGCCACGTCGCGCATCGGCGGGAGGCCGAACAACCGGGCATATTCGCGGCTGAACTGGGACGCGCTCTCATAGCCCACCGCATAGGCGACACGCGCGGCGTCGGCGGGCGTGGTGATCAGGCGGTGGCGGGCTTCCTGAAGGCGGATCTGCTTGTGATAGGCAAGCGGGCTCATCGCCGTCACCGCCTTGAAATGGCGATGGAAGGACGAGACGCTCATTCGCGACAGCTCCGCGAGGTGATCGACGCGCAGCGGCGCCGTGTAATTCTGACGGATCCAGTCGATCGCGCGCCGCACGCGCGACAGCCGGCTGTCCGATCGTGCGATCTGGCGCAGGATCGGCCCCTGCGGCCCGCACAGCACGCGATAGAGGATCTCGCGCTCCAGCATCGGCGCCATCACCGGAATGTCGGCGGGCGTGTCGAGCAGGCGGGTCAGCCGCAGCAGCGGATCGATCAGCTCTGGCGTCATCGTGCTGAGGCTCACGCCCGCCTCGGTCGCGCCCTCGGTGCCGTGCGGCAGGTCGATCAGCAGACCCGCGATCGCCGCCGGATCGAGCGCCATCGCGATCACGCGATAGGGCTGTTCGGGGCAGGCCTGCATCACCTGCCCGATCACCGGCAGATCGACCGACGCGACGAGGAATTCGCCGGCATGATATTGGATCACACGCTCGCCGATGATCACCCGCTTGGAGCCTTGCAGGACGAAGCAGAGCATCGGCTTGTACAGCCCGTGCGTGGGCGGCGTCGGCGCGGTGGACTGGTGGACCACCAGCGGCAGCCGCGCGGGGGCCACGCGATCCGCATGGCGCGCGACGAGGCCGCGCATCTCCTCGATCATCGTCTCCATCGCCCGAAGATCGGCGCACGGCCCGCCGATGGCAAGGCCCCCGTCGTCGCGTTTGGCAGGATCGGGCAAGGATCGGGCAGCATCGGACGCTCGGCGGTGGCGCCCCGTCCTTACCTTCGCAGCAGGCAAAAGGAGGCCTGTTCATGACCGATACCCTCGCTCCTGTTCGCTTCGGCGCGACATCGACCACCGACGACGTGCTCGACAGCATCGATCTCACCGGCAAGCGCGTGCTCGTTACCGGCGTATCGGCCGGTCTCGGTGTCGAGACGGCGCGCGTGCTCGTCGCCCATGGCGCGCATGTCGTCGGCGCCGCGCGCGATCTCGACAAGGCGCGCCGCGCCACCGCCGCGATCGACGGCCCCGGCAAGCTCGACTTCGTGGAATGCGACCTCGGCTCGCTCGCGAGCGTCCGCGCCTGCGCCGATGCGCTTAATGCCAAGGGCGAGCAGTTCGACGTGATCATCGCCAATGCCGGCGTGATGGCGGTGCCCGAGAAGCGCGAGACCGCCGACGGTTTCGAGATGCAGTTCGGCACCAACCATCTCGGCCATTTCGTGCTGATCAACCGCATCGCCGGGCTGATCAAGGATGGCGGCCGGCTGGTGAACCTGTCCTCGGCGGGCCATCGCTATTCGGACGTCAATCTCGACGACCCGAATTTCGAGACGACCGAATACACCCCGTTCGGCGCCTATGGCCGTTCGAAGACCGCCAACATCCTGTTCGCCGTCGAGTTCGACCGGCGGCACAAGGATCGGGGCGTGCGCGCCACCGCGCTCCACCCCGGCGGCATCCAGACCGAACTCGGCCGCCACATGAGCCAGGAGGAGATGCAGGCGCTGATCGACCAGATCAACGAATCGGGCCAGAGCTTCTCGTGGAAGACCATCCCGCAGGGCGCCGCGACCTCGGTCTGGGCCGGCTTCGTCGCCGACAAGGACGAGGTGGGCGGCCGCTATTGCGAGGATTGCCACGTCGCCGAGCTGAGCGAGGGCCAGGGCATCCGCGAGGGCGTGCAGGCCTATGCGGTCGATCCGGACAACGCCAAGGCGCTCTGGGCGAAGAGCGAGGAGCTGGTCGGCGAGCGCTTCTGAGCGATCGCCGGATCACGCCGCCTTGGATGAGGCGGGGATAGCGAGGGCGGAAGGCACGGCGAGACGATCGCAACGCCTTCCGCCCTTTCTGCGTTCAGGGTGCATCGCCGACACCGATGCGGGCCCTTGCATCTTTTCCTATCTAAGATATATCTAAGAACGACTCAGATAGGAGATAGTCACATCATGCGTTTTGGTTTTCACCATCGCGGTGGCCGCCACGGCCACCATCACAGCCATGAGGAATGGCACGCCATGCGCGGCGGCTTCGGCCGTGGGCGTGGTTTCGAACATTTCATGGCGCACTTCGCGGAAGGCCGCGAAGGTCGCGGCGGCGGCCGCCGCCGGCTGTTCGACGGGGGCGAGCTCAGGCTCGTGCTGCTCCGCCTGATCGGCGACATGCCGCGTCACGGCTACGACCTGATCCGCGCGATCGAGGAGCGGACCGGCGGCGTCTATGCGCCGAGCCCCGGCGTGGTCTATCCGTCGCTCACCATGCTGGGCGACATGGGCCAGATCGAGGAGCAGGCTTCGGAGGGCAACCGCAAGGTGTTCGCCGCCACCGCCGAGGGTCACCGGATCCTCACCGAAAAGGCCGAGGAGATCGCCGAGCTGATGGCCCGCCTCGACGGGATGGGCGAGGCCCGCGAGCGCACCGACAGCGCCTCCGTCCGTCGCGCCATGCACAATCTCCAGTCCTTCACCACCTCGCCACCCTTCATCACGAAGCTCGGATGTTCGAGCAGTCGGACGTCCTGCAGCGGATCGCCGTCCACCGCGACCATGTCGCCATAGCGCCCCACCGCGATCGCGCCGACGTCCTTGGTGCGGTCGAGCGCCTCGGCGGCGCTCTGGTCGCGG
>BACX01000188.1 GCA_000333335.1 Sphingomonas-like bacterium B12
GCCGCGTGATCCGTATCGCGGCTCGTGGCTGGATTTCGAGTTCGACGCCAAGGACATCGTCAACGTCCGCATCGACCGCAAGCGCAAGCTGCCGGTCACCACGCTGCTGTACGCGCTGGGCCTCAACGGCGAGGAGATCCTCAACACCTTCTACAAGACCGCGACCTACGTGCGCGGCGAAGGCGGCTGGAAGGTGCCCTTCCTGGCCGAGAACTGGCGCGGCCAGAAGCCGATGTACGACGTGATCGATGCCAAGACAGGCGAGGTCGTGTTCCCGGCCGGTACCAAGATTTCGCCCCGCGCCGCCAACAAGGCCGGCAAGGACGGTCTCGAGACGCTGCTCATCCCGACCGACGAGATCTTCGGCCGCTATTCGGCCTATGACCTCATCAACGAGGCGACCGGCGAGATCTACATCGAGGCCGGCGACGAGGTCACCGAGGAGAATCTCGCGAAGCTCGACGCCACCGGCCTGGAAGAGCTGGTGCTGCTCGACATCGACCACGTGTCGACCGGCGCGTGGATCCGCAACACGCTCAAGGCCGACAAGGTCGAGGAGCGCGACCATGCGCTCTCCGAAATCTATCGCGTCATGCGCCCCGGCGAGCCGCCGACGAAGGAGACCGCCGAGGCGCTGTTCGCCGGCCTGTTCTTCGATCCGGAACGCTACGATCTCTCGGCCGTGGGCCGCGTGAAGCTCAACATGCGCCTCGACCTCGATGTCGAGGACACGGTGACCACGCTGCGCACCGAGGACATCCTCGAGGTCGTCAAGACGCTCGTGAACCTCAAGGACGGCAAGGGCGAGATCGACGACATCGACAATCTCGGCAACCGCCGCGTCCGTTCGGTGGGCGAACTGCTGGAGAACCAGTATCGCGTCGGCCTGCTCCGCATGGAGCGCGCCGTGAAGGAGCGCATGTCGTCGGTCGACGTGTCGACGGTCATGCCGAACGACCTGATCAACGCGAAGCCGGCGGTCGCCGCCGTGCGCGAGTTCTTCGGCTCGTCGCAGCTCTCGCAGTTCATGGACCAGACCAACCCGCTCTCCGAAGTGACGCACAAGCGTCGCGTCTCGGCGCTCGGGCCGGGCGGTCTGACGCGTGAGCGCGCGGGCTTCGAGGTCCGCGACGTCCACCCGACCCATTATGGCCGCATCTGCCCGATCGAAACGCCGGAAGGCCCGAACATCGGCCTGATCAACTCGCTGGCGAGCTTCTCGCGCGTCAACAAGTACGGCTTCATCGAGACGCCGTACCGCAAGGTGATCGATCACAAGGTGACCAGCGACGTGGTCTACCTCTCCGCCATGGAAGAGGCCAAGCACACGATCGCGCAGGCGAACGCGGAAGTGAACGCCGACGGCACCTTCGTCGAGGATCTCATCTCGGCCCGCGAGGCCGGCGAGTTCCTGATGGCGCAGCGCGACCAGATCACGCTGATGGACGTGAGCCCGAAGCAGCTCGTCTCGGTCGCCGCCTCGCTCATTCCGTTCCTGGAAAACGACGACGCCAACCGCGCACTGATGGGATCGAACATGCAGCGCCAGGCAGTGCCGCTCGTCCGGGCCGAGGCGCCGTTCGTCGGCACCGGCATGGAAGAGACCGTCGCGCGTGACTCGGGTGCGGCGATCGGCGCGAAGCGCACCGGCATCGTCGACCAGGTCGACGCCGGCCGCATCGTGATCCGCGCCACCGACGAGGTGGAGCCGGGCAAGTCGGGCGTGGACATCTACACGCTGATGAAGTTCCAGCGCTCCAACCAGTCGACCTGCATCAACCAGCGCCCGCTGGTGAAGGTGGGCGATCTGGTGAAGAAGGGCGACATCATCGCCGACGGTCCCTCCACCGAGTTCGGCGAGCTCGCGCTCGGCCGCAACGTCCTCGTCGCGTTCATGCCGTGGAACGGCTACAACTACGAGGACTCCATCCTGATCTCCGAGCGGATCGTGAAGGACGACGTCTTCACCTCGATCCACATCGAGGAGTTCGAGGTCATGGCCCGCGACACCAAGCTCGGGCCGGAGGACATCACCCGCGACATCCCGAACGTCGGCGAGGAGGCGCTTCGCAACCTCGACGAGGCGGGCATCGTCTATATCGGTGCCGAGATCGAGCCGGGCGACATCCTCGCCGGCAAGATCACGCCCAAGGGTGAATCGCCGATGACGCCGGAGGAGAAGCTCCTCCGCGCGATCTTCGGCGAGAAGGCCAGCGACGTGCGCGACACCTCGCTCCGCCTGCCGCCGGGCGTCTCGGGCACCGTCGTCGACGTGCGCGTGTTCAACCGCCACGGCGTCGACAAGGACGAGCGCGCGCTGGCGATCGAACGCGAGGAGATCGACCGTCTCGCCAAGGATCGCGAGGACGAGCGCGCCATTCTGAACCGCGCCACGTTCTCCCGCCTCCAGCCGATGCTCACCGGCCAGACCATCGTGTCGGCGCCGAAGGGCATCAAGAAGGGCGGCGAGATCACGACCGAGACGCTGCACGAGGTCGAGAAGCGCGAATGGTGGAAGTTCGCCGTCGCCGACGACAAGGTGCAGGCCGATCTCGAGGCCGTGAAGGCGCAGTATGACGATGCCGTCGGCGTGCTCCAGAAGCGCTACGAGGATCGCGTCGAGAAGCTGCAGCGCGGCGACGAGCTGCCGCCGGGCGTGCTCAAGATGGTCAAGGTCTTCGTCGCGGTGAAGCGCAAGCTGCAGCCGGGCGACAAGATGGCCGGCCGTCACGGCAACAAGGGCGTCATCTCGCGCATCCTGCCGAACGAGGACATGCCGTTCCTGGAGGACGGCACCCACGTCGACATCGTGCTGAACCCGCTGGGCGTGCCGTCGCGCATGAACGTCGGGCAAATCTTCGAAACGCACCTGGGCTGGGCTTCGCGCGGCCTCGGCAAGCAGATCACCGAGGCTCTGGAAGCATGGCGCGAGGCGAACCCCGATGCGCAGGCGGCAGCCCCGCCGTCGGCCGTCGTCGATCGCCTGAAGGACGTCTATGGCGAGCAGTATCACGCCGATATCGAGGCCCGTTCGGCCGACGAGATCGTCGAGATGGCGGGCCTGCTGAAGAACGGCGTGCCGATGGCCACCCCGGTGTTCGACGGCGCCCGCGAGGCGGACGTGTCGGCGATGCTCACCAAGGCGGGCCTCGACACCTCCGGCCAGTCGACGCTGTATGACGGCCGCACCGGCGACGCCTTCGATCGCAAGGTGACGGTGGGCTACATCTACATGCTGAAGCTGCACCACCTGGTGGACGACAAGATCCACGCACGCTCGATCGGGCCTTACTCGCTCGTCACCCAGCAGCCGCTGGGCGGCAAGGCGCAGTTCGGCGGCCAGCGCTTCGGCGAGATGGAGGTGTGGGCGCTCCAGGCCTATGGCGCCGCCTACACGCTGCAGGAGATGCTGACGGTGAAGTCCGACGACGTGGTCGGCCGCACCAAGGTCTACGAGGCGATCGTCAAGGGCGACGACACGTTCGAGGCCGGCATCCCCGAGAGCTTCAACGTGCTCGTCAAGGAAATGCGCTCGCTGGGCCTGAACGTCGAACTGCTCAACGACGAGAGCAAGGACGACGATCTGGCCGAGGCGGCGGAGTAACGGGATTGGCCTCTGCCCTCCGAAGGCAGAGGCCTCCCTCCCCCGCCCAGAGATTGACCCCTAGAGGGACTGAATCATGAATGAGATGACCAATTTCGCCAATCCGCTCGCGAAGCCGGAGACGTTCGATCAGATCAAGATCGGCATCGCCTCGCCCGAGCGCATCCGCTCCTGGTCGTTCGGCGAGATCAAGAAGCCGGAGACGATCAACTACCGCACGTTCAAGCCCGAGCGTGACGGCCTGTTCTGCGCGCGCATCTTCGGTCCGATCAAGGATTACGAGTGCCTGTGCGGCAAGTACAAGCGCATGAAGTACAAGGGCATCGTCTGCGAGAAGTGCGGCGTCGAGGTCACCGTCTCGAAGGTCCGCCGCGAGCGGATGGGCCATATCGAGCTGGCCGCCCCGGTCGCGCACATCTGGTTCCTGAAGAGCCTGCCCTCGCGCATCGGCCTGCTGCTCGACATGCAGCTCAAGCAGCTGGAGCGCATCCTCTATTTCGAGGCCTATGTGGTGATCGAGCCGGGCCTGACCCCGCTCGAAAAGTACCAGCTCCTCACCGAGGACGAGCTGCTGAACGCGCAGGACGAATATGGCGAGGACGCCTTCTCGGCCGGCATCGGCGCGGAAGCCGTGAAGCAGATGCTGATCGACCTCGATCTCGAGGGCGAGAAGGAAGCGCTGATCCAGGAGCTCGCGGTCACCAAGTCCGAGCTGAAGCCCAAGAAGATCATCAAGCGCCTGAAGGTCGTCGAGAGCTTCCTCGAATCCGGCAACCGTCCGGAGTGGATGATCCTCGACGTCGTTCCGGTCATCCCGCCGGAACTGCGCCCGCTCGTGCCGCTCGACGGCGGCCGCTTCGCGACGTCGGATCTCAACGATCTGTATCGCCGCGTGATCAACCGCAACAACCGCCTGAAGCGCCTGATGGAGCTGCGCGCGCCGGACATCATCGTCCGCAACGAAAAGCGCATGCTGCAGGAAGCCGTGGACGCGCTGTTCGACAACGGCCGCCGTGGCCGCACGATCACGGGTGCCAACAAGCGTCCGCTGAAGTCGCTGTCCGACATGCTGAAGGGCAAGCAGGGCCGCTTCCGTCAGAACCTTCTCGGCAAGCGCGTCGACTATTCGGGCCGTTCGGTCATCGTCACGGGTCCGGAGCTGAAGCTGCACCAGTGCGGCCTGCCGAAGAAGATGGCGCTCGAGCTGTTCAAGCCGTTCATCTACGCCCGTCTGGATGCCAAGGGTCTCTCCATGACCCTCAAGCAGGCCAAGAAGTGGGTCGAGAAGGAGCGCAAGGAAGTCTGGGACATCCTCGACGAGGTGATCCGCGAGCATCCGGTGCTGCTGAACCGCGCGCCGACGCTCCACCGCCTCGGCATCCAGGCGTTCGAGCCGGTGCTGATCGAGGGCAAGGCGATCCAGCTTCACCCGCTGGTCTGCTCGGCCTTCAACGCCGACTTCGACGGCGACCAGATGGCCGTGCACGTTCCGCTGAGCCTCGAGGCGCAGCTGGAAGCGCGCGTGCTCATGATGTCGACCAACAACATCCTGTCGCCCGCCAACGGCAAGCCGATCATCGTGCCGTCGCAGGACATGGTGCTGGGCCTCTACTACCTCTCGCTCCAGAAGGAGAACGAGCCGGGTGAGGGCACGATCCTGGCCGACATGACCGAGGTCCACCAGGCGCTTTTCAACAAGGCGGTGACACTGCACACCAAGATCGTCTCGCGCATCCCGCAGACGGACGAGGACGGCAACCAGTACCTGAAGCGCTACGAGACGACGCCGGGCCGCATGCTGATCGGCGAGTGCCTGCCGAAGAGCCACAAGGTGCCCTTCGAGACGGTCAACCGCGTGCTGACCAAGAAGGACATCGGCGACGTCATCGACGAGGTCTATCGCCATACCGGCCAGAAGGACACGGTGCTGTTCGCCGACGCCATCATGGCGCTGGGCTTCCGCCACGCGTTCCAGGCCGGCATCTCCTTCGGCAAGGACGACATGGTCATCCCCGCCGCCAAGGATCCGCTGGTCGACGAGACCAAGCTGCTGGTGAAGGATTACGAGCAGCAGTATCAGGACGGCCTGATCACCCAGCAGGAAAAGTACAACAAGGTGATCGACGCCTGGTCGCGCTGCGGTGACCGCGTGGCGGCCGAGATGATGAAGGAGATCCAGGCGGTCAAGAAGACCGACGAGGGTCGCGAAGTGCCGATGAACGCCATCTACATGATGGCCCACTCCGGCGCCCGTGGCTCGGCCGCCCAGATCAAGCAGCTCGCCGGCATGCGCGGCCTCATGGCCAAGCCGTCGGGCGAGATCATCGAGACGCCGATCATCTCGAACTTCAAGGAAGGCCTGACCGTCCTTGAGTACTTCAACTCGACCCACGGTGCTCGTAAGGGTCTTGCCGACACGGCGCTCAAGACGGCGAACTCGGGCTACCTGACCCGCCGTCTCGTCGACGTGTCGCAGGATTGCGTGATCGTCGAGATCGATTGCGGCACCGAACGGTCGCTGGAGATGAAGGCGATCGTCCAGGGCGGCGCCACCATCGCCTCGCTCGGCGAGCGTATTCTCGGTCGCACGACCGCGGAGGACATCGTCGATCCGAAGACCAACGAGATCGTCATCCCCGAGGGCACGCTGCTCGACGAGGCGATGATCGTGAAGGTCGAGGCGATCGCCCCGCCGACCGTGCAGATCCGCTCGCCGCTGGTCTGCGAGTCGATCGGCGGCGTCTGCGCCACCTGCTACGGGCGTGACCTCGCCCGTGGTACGCCGGTGAACATCGGCGAGGCGGTGGGCGTCATCGCCGCGCAGTCGATCGGCGAGCCGGGCACCCAGCTGACGATGCGGACCTTCCACATCGGCGGCGCCGCGCAGCTCAACGAGACGTCAAACCTCGAAGCGCCGACCGACGGCAAGATCGAGTATCGCGACATGCCCGTGATCGTCGACCCGCGTGGTCGCCGCATCGCGATGTCGCGCTCGGCCGAGCTGGCGATCGTCGACATGGACGGCCGCGAGCTCTCGACGCACCGCATCCCGTACGGCGCGCACCTGCTCTATGACGGTGGCCACATCGTCTCGAAGGGCGATCGCCTGGCGGAATGGGATCCGTTCATGATGCCGGTGATCACCGAAAAGGGCGGCACGGTGAAGTATCAGGATCTCGTCGAGAACCAGACGCTCACCGAGCAGACCGACGAAGCGACCGGCATCGCGCAGAAGGTGGTGATCGAATATCGCGCCACCTCGCGGAAGGAGGATCTCCGTCCGCGCCTGACCCTGCTCGACGACAATTCGGGCGAGGCCGCGCGCTACATGCTGGCGCCGGGCGCGATGCTCTCGGTCGAGGACGGCCAGCAGGTGCAGGCGGGTGAGGTTCTCGCCCGTGTGTCCCGCGAAGCCGCCAAGACCCGCGACATCACCGGCGGTCTGCCGCGCGTCGCCGAGCTGTTCGAGGCGCGCAAGCCGAAGGAGAACGCGATCATCGCGAAGGTCTCCGGCCGCGTCGAGTTCGGCAAGGATTACAAGGCCAAGCGCAAGATCATCATCCGTCCGGATGATGGCAGCGAGGCGGTCGAGTATCTGGTGCCGAAGTCGAAGGTGATCGACGTGCAGGAGGGCGATCACGTCCGCCGCGGCGACAACCTGATCGGCGGTTCGCCCGATCCGCACGACATCCTCGAGGTGCTCGGCATCGAGCCGCTCGCGGCCTATCTCGTGTCGGAAATCCAGGAAGTCTATCGACTGCAGGGCGTGAAGATCAACGACAAGCACATCGAGACGATCGTTCGTCAGATGCTGCTCAAGGTCGAGATCACGGCCGCCGGCGACACCACCTTCCTCCCCGGCGAGCAGGTCGAGAAGGAAGACATGGAAGCCGTCAACAAGAAGATGATCGAGGAAGGTCGCCAGCCCGCCGAGGGCAAGCCGATCCTGCTCGGCATCACCAAGGCGTCGCTGCAGACCCGCAGCTTCATCTCGGCGGCGTCGTTCCAGGAGACCACCCGCGTCCTCACCGAGGCTTCGGTGCAGGGCAAGGTCGATCAGCTGAACGGCCTCAAGGAGAACGTCATCGTCGGCCGCCTCATCCCGGCGGGCACCGGCGCGGGCATGAACCGCCTGCGCGTGGCGGCCTCGTCGCGCGACGCGGCGCTGCGTGCCCAGCAGAAGGCGTTCGAGGTGGCGATCGCCGCCCCGTCGTCGGCCGCCGAGGAGCATGAGGCGGAGCTCAAGCGCTCGGCGCGCGCGAGCGCCGGCACCGGCGACGATCCCCTGGGTGAAGTCGCCATGTCCGGCCACGGCACCGACGAGGATGCGGGCGATTACCTGAACAGCTGATCGCTCAGCCGTTCGGCGCCCCGCTGAACCGACAAAGCCCCTTCCGAGAACGATCTCGGGAGGGGTTTTGTTTTGGCCGCCGCAAGCACCAGCGTTGACGCAGTGCAGCGCGGCCGGCATAGACCGCCCCACGGCGATGGATTTCCGCCGGACCTTCGGGCCGAACCGCTCTTTCGGAGCTGATGATTCCTACCTGTCGCCGTCAGGCAACAAGGAGGAATCGTGCGCGCTACATTTCAGAACCTGTTCGATGCGCTGAACGTCGCGGCGTTCGTCCGCAATCGCCACGATCATGCGGTGTCGGTCGCCCGCTGGACGTTGCTGCTCGTTCCGATGGCCGTGGCGGTCGGCTCGCTCTGCGCGGCCTTCCTGTGGAGCCTCGACGCCGCGACCCAGGCGCGGTTCGATCATCCGTGGCTGCTGTTCCTGCTGCCCGTCGGCGGCGCGGGCGTCGCCTGGCTGTATCACCGGACGGGCCGCTCGGTCGAAGCCGGCAACAACCTGATCGTCGATCAGATCCACGAGCCAGGCGGCGGCATCCCGTTGCGGATGGCTCCGCTGATCTTCCTCGGCACGGTGGTGACGCATCTGCTGGGCGGATCGGCGGGCCGCGAGGGCACGGCGGTCCAGCTCGGCGGCAGCCTCGCCAGCGCCACCGCCGGCCTGTTCCGGCTCGATGCGCCGAGCGTCCGTATCCTGCTGATGGCGGGGATCGCGGCGGGCTTCGGCGCGGTGTTCGGCACGCCGCTGGCGGGCGCGGTGTTCGCGCTGGAGGTGCTGGCGGTCGGGCGCGTCGAATATGCGGCGCTGGTGCCCTGCCTCGTCGCCGCGCTCGTGGGTGACTGGACCTGCCACGCCTGGGGCATCCACCACACGCCGTACCACATCGGCTATTGCCCGATCC
>BACX01000187.1 GCA_000333335.1 Sphingomonas-like bacterium B12
GCCCGATATCACCCGGCGATCATCGACACGCCGAGCGCCGGGCTGGTTCTTCGGCAGATGCGGCTCGATCGCCGCCCACGCCTCATCCGACAGCCAGAACAGTGCCATGCCATGCCTCCCGTGACCCACACCGGCAGTGAATCAGGAAAGCCGCCACGCTTCAACAGTCTGATTGGGTTTGGAGCCTAAACAATGTGACCCCCGCCGATGCCTACTTCGGCAGGGCTCCAACCATCATCCAGCAGCGCGAAAGGATTAAACGACAGACCATCGAATATCGGCGCTTGCAACACCGCAAGCTCGCCGCCTAACATCAAACCCCAGACGAGGCCCCCACTCCGCTAATCTACGCCGCGAACTGCGCCAAATGTTCTGACAACGGACATTATGCGCGTGCGGAGATATGCAAAACGCCCCCGAGGAGGTTTCCTCAGGGGCGTTGCAAATCAAGATGGTTGCGGGGACTGGATTAACGCGCTCCCATAGGTTGGTCGCCTTCGCCTAGCGAATAGCACTCAGCGACGGCGTATCCTTCCCGCCCAATGCGGCGCTCTTCTCCGATCGCAGGCTGAAATAGACGCTCGATGCCCCCGCGCCACGGGCCAGCGCCTTTTCAAGCACGGCCGGTACATCAAGATGCTCATTGGCGGACTGCACAAAGCTGGGCGGGCCGCCAGCCAGCTTGTTGGCGACGTCCCAAGCCTCGTCCTTCGTCAAGTCCAACACGATCAGTACACGCTCCGTCGTCATACAATCTCCTCTCAATCGATCGGATCAGGATAGGAGCGGACAGCAGAGCGATCTAGAGCGCTCTCCTCCGAAATGCGTGGGAGGGGTGCGGGGAAAACCTAACATCCCTAACATGCCCAGATTTCCGCCGTTTTTGGCCTAACATGCGGCCTAACATCGACCTAACCATGTTAGAGAGATTAGACCTAACATTTAGAGTTCAGAAAATGGCGGTTTTCCGCCGATGTTAGGTCGTGGCAGTCGAAAGGTGCGGTGGTGTTAGGTCGCGGACCTAACCATCAAATCGACCTGAAATCAGGCGGTTAGCTAGGTCGCGACGGCGATGGTTAGGGATGTTAGGTTTTTCCCGCACGGGCCATGGCTAGAGGCGGCGATCGTTCGAAAATTTCGGACTCCATCTGTAGGATTGTTCCTGCTCCGTTCGCGTCATGCAGGGACCGATTCTCACCACTCGCGCTGCCGCAGCGCATCCGCTGATCGAAGACACCGACAGCCAGCTGCTCTTCGACATCAAAATCGCCCTCGCCCAAGCCGGGCGCAGCTTTTCGCGGACACGCGAGTGCGGGACAGCGGCAAACGGGATCAAGCGCTGACGGCTCTCGCGGAGCGGGTAGCTCGCCGGTTCGAAGGTGCGATTATCCTGCGCCGGGATCGATCCGGCGATCCTGTCCATGGAGGGCCAGTCCGATGACACCCCGGCTGCATCGTGGTGCATCGAATTGCATCAGCCGTTTTGAGCCCCTTTGAGCGCGTTCGATGACCCGGAGCACGCCAAAGCCACGCAAATCCGCCACGGCGCCCAGCGAGCGCCCTGCTGCCTCACGGAAGGCTTCTGCATCAAAACCCACAACAGAAGCGGGGGGGCGAGGCGGGGGGCCTTGCGCGGCGCGCGGGGTCGATTTGCGATCCGGCGGTGCCCAGGCCGCCCCGGCGCCCTCCGCATGGCGCGCGCCCTCGCCCGAGGCCGGCGGGGATGTGATCCGAGGCCGCGCGATGCTGTTCGACCGCCCGATCGGCCCGTGGCGCGCGACGCCCGCCGAGGCGGCGAACGATGTTATCGCGCGACGCCTCGCCAGCCGCGAGCCTTGGTCGCGGACGGCGTTTCTTTCTGTGGGGGTGTGGATGCAGCGGTCGCGGCCGACGCCTGAGACAGAGCGCGACATAGAGAATGCGCGGCGTGCCCTATGGAAGACGGGCCGGGAGACTATCGAGGTCGCGCAGACACCGGCCGGCCGCGCGATGGAGGAGCGGCGCCCGAAGGCGCCGCTCCGTGGGGTCAGGCGATGGAGAAATTCGCGAGGATGAGTTCGCGCGCCGCGATCGGCGCCGAGCTGATCGAATAGGTCGTGTCCACCTCGAGCTGGTGGAACGCGGCGAACGTCTGACGCACCTCGGGCCGGTCGTTGATCGACAGCACGAAGCGCCCCTTGATGCCGGCCAGCTGCTCGGCCAGGCGCGCGAAGTCCGCCGGGCCGAAGACGTCCTGCCCGTAGTCCCGCTCGCATCCCCAGTAGGGCGGATCGAGATAGAAGAGCGTGCCGTCACCGTCGTAGCGGCGGATGAAGTCGGCATAGCCAAGCTGCTCAATTACGACGCCGGCGAGCCGATCGTGGAGATCCGCGAGCATCGGCTCCAGCTTGGCGATATTGAACCGTGAGCCATCCCGCGTCACGCCATAGGTTCGCCCTTCGACCTTGCCCCCGAACGCCAGACGCTGGAGATAGAGGAAGCGCGCGGAGCGCTGCAGATCCGTCAACCGCTCCGGCGGGAGCGCGCGAAGCCGTTCGAACTCGGCCCGGCTCGCCAGCCGGAAGCGCATCATGTCGAGGAAATAGGCGTAGTGCTCCTGCAGCACCCGGAAGAAGGTCGCGACATCGCCCGAGACATCGTTGATCACCTCGGCACGCGGCCGGCGCGTGCGTCGCAGGAAAATGCCGCCCATGCCGACGAACGGCTCGGCATAGGTGGTGCAATCGACGCGATCGATGATCCCGACGAGGCGGCGGGCGAGATTGCGCTTGCCACCGATATAGCCGGCAGCGGGAGCGACCGGACGGACGTCATTGAGGCTTGCCATGTAGGATTTCCTGTTCTGTTGGGTTGCCCGCCCGAGAGATCGGGTGCGGGACGTGGCGGCGGTCGGCCGCCATGTGGCGAGGAACAGGTCTCGCCGGTGAACCGCGCGGCAACGCGGCTCCCCCCGTCCCGGCCGAAGCCGGAGCGGCAATATTCTCATATATGAAAAGCGGTCAGGCGGCTACCGCCCCAGATGCAGAAATCGGGCTAGGCTACCTCAGCGTGCCATGAGGCCTGTGGTTAGCGTCCTGTTGCCCTCCATATCACTTGCCGAGAGTACTTTGACAATATCGGAGTGCCGGTTGGATCAAGGGCGGGAAGAAACTTACCCCTCCGTAAAATAGCATGACAAGCTGCGTCATCTAAATCCGGGTATCCGCTCGACGAGCTTATCGTGCAATCGTTTATACTGCCATCGACGCCTATCGTAACGGTCAGGAGAGTAATGCCGAACTCGTTGTTTTTGACAGCGCTAGATGGATAATCTTCTGCTCGTACCCAACTCGAAGTGTCACCAATAGTAATCGAGGATCGCCCCTTTCCTTGACCCTCGATAATTTTCCGGCAATTTTCATCGAAACTCGCGGTCCGTTCAGTTTTCTCGGGAGGTCGGCAACCCTTAATTCGTCCCCGATCATTCATCAGTAACAACGTACCTTTGGGAAGCAAATCGGAAAGGTTAGCTTCCACCGGCCCCGTGGCCAACCCCATCATCAACGCCAGTAAAATCATTGACGGCTCCTCCCCCAAGTTTCCTTTGTGCTATGAACAGAGGGGCGATGGTGTCGAGACTCGGCGAAATCGAATGCAGCGTGACCGA
>BACX01000186.1 GCA_000333335.1 Sphingomonas-like bacterium B12
GGCGACGATCTCTACAATTACGCGCAGGTGCCGTCCGTGCCGCTGTCGACATGAACGGCCGGGGGCAGTATTGGATCGGCGCCTGGTCGTTCCGGGCCTATTGGGGCGCCTTCGCGCTGCTGCTGCTGGTGCTGAGCCATGCGCTCTGGCGGCGCGGCACCGAGACGCGGCTGATGCCGCGCATCCGGCGCCTGCCGCGCCGGCTGAACGGATCGGCGGGCGTGGTCGCGGCGGTGGCGGTTGCCGCCTTCGCCGGGATCGGCGCGTGGTGCTTCACCAACACCCACGTCTGGAACGAGTATCGCACTCCCCTCGATGACGACCAGTATCAGGCGGATTACGAGAAGCAGCTGCTCCCCTACGAAAAGGCGCTGCAGCCCGCCGTCACGATGGCGCACGTGAAGGTCGCTCTTTGGCCGCACGATCGCAGGCTGGTGACCACTGGCGTGCTCGATCTGGTCAACCGCCAGACGGTGCCGCTGTCCGAAGTCCATGTCCGCATGGGTACGCGCGATACGAAATGGACTTCGCTCTCCGTCTCCGGCGCGGCGCTGGAGAAGGATTATCCGCGCTTCCAGTATCGCATCTACCGCTTCGCGACGCCGCTGGCGCCGGGTGCGGTGGCGCATATCGCCTTCACCACCGTCCGCCACCAGATCGGCTTCCGCAACAACGGCGATGACATGCGCGTCGTCGACAACGGAACCTTCGTCGACAATAGCGAGATCGTGCCGATCGTCGGCATGGCGCGCGACGGCCTGATGCAGGACCGGGTGAAGCGCCGCAAATACGGCCTGCCCGCCGAGCTGCGCCCGGCCAAGCTGGAGGATCTCTCGGCCACGAAGTTCAACCAGCTGCATGCCGACTGGATCAACACCGACATCACCGTCACCACCGATGCCGACCAGACGCCGATCGCGCCGGGCTACAAGGTGGCGGACGCGACCGCAAACGGGCGGCGCACGTCGCGCTTCGTCACCGATGCGCCGATCCAGAACTTCTTCTCGATCCAGTCGGCGCATTATCAGGAGAAGCACGTCAAGCACGATGGCATCGACCTCGCCGTCTATTACGATGCGCAGCACCCGCAGAATGTCGACCGGATGCTGGCCGCCTTCGCCCACGGGCTGGATTATTATCAGCCGGCTTTCGGGCCGTATCAGTTCCGTCAGGCGCGGATCATCGAGTTCCCCGATTACGCCCAGTTCGCGCAGGCCTTCGCGGGGACTATGCCCTATTCGGAAGGTATCGGCTTCATCGCCGACCTCTCCGACAAGACGAAGATCGATTACGTCACCTATGTCGCCGCGCACGAACTGGGCCACCAATGGTGGGCGCACCAGGCGGTTGGCGCCGACATGCAGGGCGCGACCATGCTCACCGAGAGCCTCGCCCAATATTCGGCGCTGATGGTGATGGAGAAGCTCTACGGGCGCGATCAGATCCGGCGCTTCCTGCAGTTCGAGCTTGATCGCTATCTGCGCTCGCGCGGTGGCGAGGTGATCGAGGAACTGCCGCTCGATCGCG
>BACX01000185.1 GCA_000333335.1 Sphingomonas-like bacterium B12
CGCGAGCGTATTTGAAGATCACGCCGTCGACGGGGCTGAGGATGTTCCGCTTCTCTGATCTCGCGGGATGCTCCGAACCTTAACGGGCGCTCGTCTGCACCGCGTGGGAAGGATCGCTCCAGCCAAGGCCGAGGGCCTTCTGGATCGAGACGAAATCGCCGGTCAGCGCGGCTTGTGCGTTAGAGAGGTTCTGCGTCGCGTCGATCTGCTGGCGCTGGGCGTCGAGCAGGTCGATCAGCGTCGACGTGCCCGCCCGGTAGCGCTGTTCGGCGAGCGAGGCGGACATGTCCGCCGACGCCTTGGCGCGCGCCAGCGTCGCGACGGTGATGCGCCGGGCGCGGAAGCGCGAGAGCGAGTCGTTGGCATCGCGCAGCGCGGCCAGCACGGTCGAGCGGTACTTGGCTTCGGCTTCGTCGCGCACGCCCTGCGCCTGCAGCACCTTTGCCTTGTTCCGCCCGAAATCGAGGAAGCTCCAGCTGAGCTGCGGGGCGATCAGCGCGGTGAAATCGTCGAGATGGGTCAGGTCGGCCGGGCTGGTGCCGCCGACGCCGATGATCCCCATGATCGACAGGCGCGGGAAACGTCCGGCCTCGGCCTGGCCGATCTTCGCGGTGTCCGCGGCGAGCGTGCGCTCGGCGGCGCGAATGTCGGGGCGGCGCTGGAGCATCGCGGCCGGATCACCGATCGAGACCTGCGCGGGGGGCAGGGGGATCGGCTGGATCGGGGTCAGCGTCGTGTCGAGATCGCCCGGCTCGTCTCCGGTGATCGTCGCGATCTCGTCGAGATAGGCATCGCGCTCAGCACTGAGCGGCGTCGTGTCGGCGCGCGTGCTGTCGAGCTGCTGGCTCAACCGCTCGACGTCGAGGCGCGAGGCGGTGCCGCTGGCGAAACGCTGGCGGGTCAGCGCCAGCATCTGCTCCTGCCGGGCGATGGCCTGCGTGTTGAGCACGATGCGATGCTGCCGGTCGCGCAGGTTGAGATAGGCCTGCGCCAGCTCGGCCGTCAGGCTGACCTGCGTGTCGGCGAGGTTGGCCTGTGCCGATTCCGCCGTGGCGCGAGCCGCCTCGATGGCGCGACGCTGGCCACCGAACAGATCGACCTCCCAACTCGCGTCGAAGCCAAGATTGTAGAGATCCAGCGCGCTCGAACCGCCACTGCCGCTGTCCGATCCGGAGCCGGAGTTGTCGAGGTTGAGACCGGGGAAACGCGCATGAGCATAGAGCGCCGTCGCATCCGCCTTGGGCAGCAGATTGGCCTTTTGCTCGCGTAGCGAGGCGCGGGCCTGCCGTAGCCTTGCCTCGGCGCCGGCCAGATCGGGATTGGCGGCGAGCGCGCGCTGCTCGAGCGTGTTCAGCGTCGGATCGCCGAGCTCCTCCCACCAGTGCGCGACGCCGGGCTGCGCGGTCGTGGTCACGCCCTCGTCGGCACGGGCGAAGCGGCCGGACTTGGATGCGTGCGGCGCGGCGTCGGGCGGCCCGGCGTAATTGGGGCCGACCGTGCAGGCCGTGAGGAGAGCCGGAAGCAGGAGGAGGGGCAGGTGACGCGTCATCTCAGTGGCTCGCAACGGGCTTGGCGCCTTTGGGCAGCGGGCGCAGGAAAAGGACGAGGGGTGTCACGCAGACGATGCCCACGGACAGCAACCAGAACAGATCGGCATAGGTCATGGTCAGCGCCTGCGTCTGGATGATCGCGTTGAGGTTCTGGTAGGCGGCGTCGCTGCTGCCGAGCGATTGCGTCTGCCCCGCCATGTAGGATTGCACGATGTCGGAATTGGCCGACATCGATTCCTCGATCCGGCGGCTGTGCAGCCAGATCCGCTGGTCCTGAATGACGGCGATGCTCGCCAGCGCGAGGCTGCCGCCGAGGTTGCGGGCGGTGTTGTAGAGACCCGACGCGTCGCTGGCCTGATCGCGATCGACCGATCGGATCGCCGCCTGGTTGAGGAAGATCATCGTGAACACGGTGCCGACACCGCGCAGCAGCTGCGATTGGGCGAAGGTATGCCCGTCGCTCAGCGAGGTGATGTCGGTTTCCATGTAGGCGCTGTAGGCGAGGATCGCCATGCCGAGCGTCACCGAGACGCGGATGTCGATGATCTGCACCAGCTTCGGCGTGAAGGGCATCATCAGGATCATCGGGACGCCGGAGAGCAGGACGACCTGGCCCGACTGGAGCGCGTTATAATCGCTGATCTGCGACAGGAATTGGGGGATCACGTAGGACGTGCCGTAAATCACCATGCCGACCATCGTGACCATCACCACCACCGCACCGAACTGCCGGTTGAGCAGCAGGCGCAGGCGGATCACCGGCCGGCGCGACACGATCTGTCCCGTGAACAGCGAGATGAAGCCGAGCACCGACACGAGGGTGAGCCAGCGGATTTCCGGCGAGGAGAACCATTGTTCGCGTTCGCCTTCCTCCAGCACCACGGTCATCCCGCCGAGGCCCATGGCGAGACCGAGGATGCCGAACCAGTCCGCCTCGCGGATCAATTCCCAGCGCGGCGCCTGGTGCGGCATGGCGATGATCAGCAGCGTCAGCAGACTGAAGCCGATCGGAAGGTTGATGAAGAAGGCATAGTGCCAGCTGACATTCTCGGTCAGCCAGCCGCCCAGCACCGGGCCGAGCACCGGGCCGAGGATCGCCGTCATGCCGAACATCGCGTTGCCGATCGGCTGTTGTTCGCGCGGCAGGCGGGTGGCGATGATCGTCATCGCGGTGGGGATCAGCGCGCCGCCGGTGAAGCCCTGGCCGATACGGCCGACGATCATCATTGGCAGGGTATCGGACAGGCCGCAGGTCATCGAGAAGGCGACGAACAGGGTGGTCGCGATCATCAGGAAGGTGCGCAGGCCGAACACCCGCTCCAGCCAGCCGGAAAGTGGGATGATCACGATCTCGGCGACCAGATAGGCGGTCGAGATCCAGGTGCCTTCGGTGCCACTGGCGCCGATCTCGCCCTGGATCGTCGGCAGCGAGGAGTTGACGATCGAGATGTCGAGCGTCGCCATCAGCGCGCCGATCGTGCCTGCCGCGACGGCGAGCCAGGCCGCCGCATCGGCCCGTTCGGGCGTTGCCGACGCGCTCGATGCGGGGGGAGCGGAACTCACTGAGCGCTCCGGCTGCGAGCCTTTTCCTGATCCTCGATCCGGCTGATATCCCCGCGAGCGCTGATCGTATCGACCGTCACCTCGACCGACAGGCCGGGAACGAGCACCCGCCGCGCGTCCGGCCCCGCATCGATCGCGATGCGGACGGGCACGCGCTGCACGATCTTGGTGAAGTTGCCGGTCGCGTTCTGCGGCGGGATCAGCGAGAATTGCGCGCCGGTGCCCGGCGATACGCTCTCGACATGGCCGCTCAGCGCGACTCCGGGCAGGGCATCGACCTTGATGTGCGCGGGCTGGCCGGGGCGCATCAGGCCGAGCTGGGTCTCCTTGAAGTTCGCGCTGATGTAGATCGCCCGGAGCGGCACCACCGACATCAGCCGGGTTCCCTGCGAAACATACTGGCCGACCCGCACGCTCTTGTCGCCGACCCGGCCATCGACGGAGGCGCGGATGATGGTCGATCCGAGATTGACGTCGGCGGCAGCGAGCTGTGCCTGCGCGCTCTCGCCCTGCGCCTCGGCCTGGCGGACCTGTGCCTGCAGCGAGCCGATGCGGCGCTCGGCGCTGGTCAGCGCGGCGGCGTTGGCGGCGGCGGTCTTTGCGGCCTGCGTCGCCTGGTTGCGGAGGGTGGCGAGTTTCTCGCGCGTTTCCGCCCCGCTCGCGGCCAGCGGCGCGTAGCGCGCCACCTCACCGGCGGCGAAGCGGGCGTCCGCCTGGCTGGACGCGAGCTGCGCCCGCGACTGATCGATCGCCGCCTGCTGTTCGCGGATGCCGGCGCGAACGTTGTCGGCATTGGCCTTCGCGACGTCGATCTGCGCCTGATACTGCGCCGTCTGCGCCTTGTAATCACGCGCATCGATGCGGACCAGCGGCTGGCCGGCCTTCACGTCCTGGTTGTCAGCGACGAACACCTGCTCGACATAGCCCGTGATCTTCGGACTCACCGTCACGGCATCGGCACGGATGTACGCGTCGTTAGTGCCCTCCAGATACTTGCCGCGAGTCTCGTAGTGGATGAACCAGACGATGATCGCGACCAGCACGACCGCGCCGACGATCATCAGGATCAGCCGGGCGCGGGGGCTGAGCCCCTTCCTGGTCGGCTTCTCGGCGGGTTCGCTATTATCGGACATGCGCAACTTTCCTTTCCGGCGATGCCGGTGATTGTCGCCCCTTGCCTAATCGCGGCAGCTGTGACAAGCCCTCATTGTATGGACCCTCATAATATACGTCATCAAGAGCAGGAACGCGCGGCGGATGCCCTTCGGGAATTCTACCTGCGGTCCCATCGCCTGTTCGACCGCATGATGACGGCGCGCGGCGCATCTTTCGCGCGCACGAAGCTGCTGTCTCATATCGTTCGGGAAGGGCCTGCCCGTTCGATCGATCTCGCGTCTTCGTTCGGTTTCGCGCCGCGGACGATCACGGAAGCGATCGACGGGCTGGAGCGAGATGGCCTCGTGCGGCGCGATCCCGATCCCAACGATCGTCGGGCGAAGCGGATCACCCTCACGTCGGAAGGCGAGGTGGTGGTTCGCGCGTCGGAAGCCACGCGTCAGGATTATATTCGCGAGGTGTTCGCCGCGCTGGAGGACGGGGAGTTGGCCGAGCTTATCCGGATCGTCGGCAAGCTCGCGGATCGGCTGGAGCATCTCGCGGACGTCGAGCCCCAGCCATAATCCTGTGAACGCCGCTAGTGGGGCACGGCGCCGGTCTCGACCCCGGTCTTGTCGTGCAGGGCGAAGCGGTCGATCAGGTCCGCGCTGGCGCGATTGGTGCCGATCACCTCCACCTCCTTGCCCATCGCCCGCAGGCGGGCGACGATACGATCGAGCGCACCGATCGCCGAAATGTCCCAGAAGTGGGCCGCGGATACGTCGATGACGATCCTCTCCGCCGTTTCCTCGCCCCGAAAAGCGGCGACGAAGCGATCGACCGAGGCGAAGAAGAGCTGCCCGCTCACGCGATAGATGGCGCGCCGGCCGTTTTGTTCGCGCTCGACGGCGAACATTCGCCGCACCTTGGCCGCAAAGAATATGCCCGACAGCAAGACGCCGGCGAGCACGCCTTTGGACAGATCCCGCGTCGCGACCACCACGATCACCGTCACCAGCATCACGACCGAGGACGTGGGCGGATGGCGGCGCAGATTGGGGATCGAATTCCAGCTGAACGTGCCGATCGACACCATCACCATCACCGCCACCAGAGCGGGCATCGGGATGCGCCCAACCCAGGGGCCGAGCACCGCGAGCAGAAACAGCAGCACGGCACCCGCCGTGAAGGTGGAAAGCCGGCTGCGACCGCCGGACGAGACGTTGATCACGGTCTGCCCGATCATCGCGCAGCCACCCATGCCGCCGAACAGGGCGGCGGCGATATTGGCGCCGCCTTGCCCCATGCACTCGCGTTTGCGGTCGCTCTCCGTATCGGTCATGTCGTCGACGATCTGCGCCGTCAGCATCGATTCCAGCAGGCCGACCGCCGCCATGGTGATCGCATAGGGCAGGACGATGCGCAGCGTTTCCCAGGTGAGCGGCACATGGGGTAGCGCGAAGCTCGGCAGACCCTCCGGCAGGCGACCCATGTCGCCGACGGTGCGTACCGGCAGGTGCCAGTGGATGCTGACGGCCGCCAGCAGCAGGATCGCGACCAGAGGGGAAGGAATGGCCTTGGTCAGCCGCGGGAAGAGATAGATGATCGCGAGACCGACGGCGACCATCGCATAGGTCTGCCAGCCGACCCCCGTGAATTGCGGCAGCTGTGCCATGAAGATCAGGATGGCGAGCGCGTTGACGAACCCGGTGATCACCGAGCGCGAAACGAACTGCATCAGAAGGTCCAGCCGTACCAGCCCGGCGACGATCTGGATCAACCCCATCAGGATGGTCGCGGCGAACAGGTAGCTGACGCCATGATCATGGACCAGCGGCGTCACCACGACCGCGACAGAGGCGGTGGCGGCCGAGATCATCGCTGGCCGCCCGCCGAGCAGCGCGATCACCATCGCGATCACCACGGACGCGTAAAGGCCGACGCGGGGATCGACGCCCGAGATGATCGAAAAGCCGATCGCCTCCGGTATCAGGGCCAGCGCGACGACGATGCCGGCCAGAACATCTCGACGCGCCTGCTGGGCGCTGGGCAGCCATTCGGCCCGGAGCGAAGAGGAAAGATCGGTCATGATTGCCATCACACGCGCACGATCCGGCGGCTTGGAACAAGCGTCGACAGGAAATATCGTGCGTGGGTTGCCCGGCGGATCGGCGGCCGGGATAGCCATCCGGACTTTCACCGGATCCTTGCGAATATTGGCCTGATAGGGGCTATGATCGCGAAAGCAAGAGCTTGTGATAGCCTGTATGTTGTGCGGGACGGCGATGTGCCTGCGGATCGGGAGAGGGGCTATGAAACCGACCATCACGGCTTTCGAATGTTCGCCCGACGGCGGCAAGGGCCTTGCCCGCGACACACGCGTTCGCTGGGCGCTCGAGGAGGTGGGGCAGCCCTACGACGTTCGGCTCGTCTCGTTTGCCGCGATGAAGGAGGATCCGCATCTCGCCCTCCATCCATTCGGCCAGATCCCGACCTACGAAGAGGATGGCATCGCCATTTTCGAGACGGGCGCCATCGTCCTCCACATCGCGGAAACGCGTGCAGGATTGCTGCCGGGCGACGCCGGTGCGCGGGCGCGCGCGATCACCTGGATATTCGCGGCTCTCAACACGATCGAGCCGCCGATCCTCGATCTCACCGTGGCTCGCATCGTCGAGGGCAACAGGCCATGGGCGACGGCGCGCCTTCCCCTGGTGCTGGACCGCATCCGCACGCGCCTCGCGCAATTGTCCGTCCGGCTGGGTGGGGCGGAGTGGCTCGATGGTGCCTTCAGCGCCGGCGATCTGCTGATGGTCTCCGTTCTGCTTCGCCTGCGGATGTCGGGGTTGCTGGACGAGTATCCCAACCTCGCCGCCTATGTTGCCCATGGCGAGGCGCGTCCGGCCTATCGTCGGGCATTCGAGGCGCAACTGGCGATCAACGCGCCCGCTCCCTAGCCTTTTCGCAGAATTGCGCCGAAAATGATGGTCGGTGGTTGTCATTTGCCGGTCTCGGGCGCACCGTGCAGCGTCCAACGAGTGTCGGGTAGATGACGATCGAGCGCAGGTTCGATCCCGAGGTCGGGATCATATACGTCACCGGCACCGGGCGGTGGGATCGGGTGTCGGTCGATGACCATTATGCCCAGTTGCGGAACATGATCGCGGAACTGCGGGCGACGGACATTCCGATCCGGGTGCTGTCCGATGTGAGCAGCGCCCGCCGGCAGGATCCGGATCTCGAACGCCACATCCTGGGGCAGATCGAGAAAACCTTCCGCGAGGGCGATCGGTTTGCGCTGCTGACGGCGGATATGACGGATAAGTCCCATGTTCGTGGCCTCATCGGGAAAGCCGATTTCGGCGTATTCGCGTCGCGCATCCCCGCCGAGCAATGGCTGTTGCTCGACGAGCTTCCACAGACGGGCTGACGGCCCGGCCGAGCATTTCGCGGCCGAAATGGGTTTCGGCGCGATCCCGTGCTTTACAATCGTAATACAGTAGTTAGTCTGGCATGCAGCAGTAAGGGGTGCATGCATGCTGACGATCACGGGGCTGAGCCATGTCTACGGTAATGGAACGCGCGCGCTCGATGGCGTGAATCTCACGATTCCGGCCGGTATGTTCGGCCTGTTGGGGCCTAATGGCGCCGGCAAGTCGACGCTGATGCGCACCATTGCCACGCTCCAGTCGCCGACATCCGGCAGCATCCTGTTCGATGGTCTCGACGTGCTGAAGGAGCCGGAGGCGCTGCGCCGCACGCTCGGCTATCTGCCGCAGGATTTCGGCGTCTACCCCCGCGTTTCGGCCTACGACATGCTCGATCACATGGCGGTGCTGAAAGGCATCGGCCATGGTGGCGAGCGCAAGCAAACGGTCGAGGCGCTGCTCCACAAGGTCAATCTTTGGGACGTGCGCAAGAAGGCGCTGGCGGGCTTTTCGGGCGGCATGCGGCAGCGTTTCGGCATCGCGCAGGCGTTGATCGGCAACCCGCGCCTGATCATTGTCGATGAACCGACCGCCGGCCTCGATCCGGAGGAACGCAACCGCTTCCTCAACCTGTTGGCCGAGATCGGCGACAATGTCGTCGTCATCCTCTCGACCCACATCGTCGAGGACGTGGCGGATCTCTGCCCGCGCATGGCGGTGCTG
>BACX01000184.1 GCA_000333335.1 Sphingomonas-like bacterium B12
GCATGACGGANNNGGCCAAGGGCGCGGCAAAGCACGCGCACGATGAAGCGCAAGACCGGACAGGACAAGGCGGTCGCCACCAAGTGGCGGCCAGCGACGCAGGCAGTGCGCGGCGGGACCGCGCGCTCGGAATGGGGCGAGACGTCTGAGGCGATCTTCCTCACCTCGGGCTATGCCTATGATTGCGCGGGCGACGCGGCGGCGCGCTTCGCGGGCGAGCAGCAGGGCATGACCTATTCGCGGCTCCAGAATCCCACGGTGGAAATGCTGGAGAAGCGGATCGCCTTGCTGGAAGGCGCCGAGGCTGCGCGCTGCATGGCATCCGGCATGGCGGCGATGACGGCGGCCCTGTTGTGCCAGCTTTCGGCGGGCGACCATCTCGTCGGCGCCAAGGCGGCGTTCGGATCGTGCCGCTGGCTGACCGATAGCCTGCTGCCGCGCTTCGGCATCGAGACGACGGTGGTGGACGGGCGCGACACCTCGGCTTGGGAAGCGGCGGTCAGGCCCAACACCAAGGTGTTCTTCTTCGAGACGCCGGCCAACCCGACGCTCGACATCTGCGACATCGCGGCGATCTGCGACATCGCGAAGAAGCACGGCATCACCACCGTGGTGGACAATGCCTTCGCCTCGCCCGCGCTGCAGCGGCCGATGGAGTTCGGCGCGGATGTGGTGGCCTATTCGGCGACCAAGATGATGGACGGGCAGGGCCGCGTGCTCGCCGGTGCCGTCGCCGGGCGCGAGGAGTTCATCGAGAACACGTTGCTCGCCTTCACCCGCAACACCGGGCCGACGCTTAGTGCGTTCAACGCCTGGGTGGTGCTGAAGGGGCTGGAGACCCTCGACCTCCGTGTCCAGCGTCAGAGCCAGAACGCGCTCAAGGTCGCGAGCTTCCTCCAGACTCGAGTGCCCAAGGCGCTCTATCCGGGCCTCGCCTCGCACCCCCAGCACGATCGGCGATGCGGCAGATGGCGGCGGGCGGC
>BACX01000183.1 GCA_000333335.1 Sphingomonas-like bacterium B12
CCCGCCGACGGCGCCAATACGGCCTCAATGTCCGTCAGATCGACGTGCTCGCCGCCCAGCGTAACCAGCATATCGCCGATCAGCTCCCCCGCGTCGGCGGCGGCAAGGGCTACACCCCGCAGGCGCGCGACCAGATCGACACGCTGATCGACAAGGTCGCGACGAACTAGTCGCCGACCGGCCCCAGTTTCTCCGTCAGGAACCGCGCCGTGGCGGCGTCGGCCTTCAGCCAGCTGTCGTGGCGCAGGAAGCCGTGGATCTCGTTGGGCAGCACCAGCTCCTCGAAAGGCACGCCCGCCTGGGCGAGCCGCCCCGCGAGGTCGACCGTCTGGTTGAAGCGCACGTTGCGATCGTCGTCGCCCTGGATCAGCAGCACCGGCGAGCGCCAGCCGGCGATCTGAGCATCGGGTGAGGATTCGAACGCAACCTTCAGGAATTGCTGCCAATCGCCCTGTTCGTAGCGCTTGGCCGGCTGCGTCTCCTCGGCCACGTCGCGAGACCAGTCGTGGACGCCGTGCAGGTCCGATCCCGCCTTGAACACGTCCGAATTGCGGGACAGCGCCATGCCGGTGAGATAGCCGCCATAGGAGCCGCCCCAGATGCCGATCCGCGCCGGATCGACGCCCGGCTGCTGCTGGAGCCAGCGGGCGCCCGCCAGCACGTCCTGATATTCCGATCCGCCAGCCGGCCCGGCATGGTCGGGCTGCTCGAAGGCGCGGCCATAGCCGACACTCAGGCGGTAATTCACCGACAATACGACAAAGCCCCGGCTCGCCAGATACTGGTTCAGCGCGTAAGCGTTGGAATAATAACCCATATAGTGCCAGCCGAGCAGCATCTGGCGCGGCGGGCCACCATGGACGAAGATCACGGCGGGGCGTTTCTTCTTCGGCCCCGTCGGCTCGAAGAGCTGGCCCTGAATCGACAATCCATCGGGCGTCGTCCAACTCACGAGCTTCGGCGTGACAAGCGCGGCCGCCGGATAGGCCGGCACCGCAACGTGGAGCGGTTTCAGCGTCTTGCCATCGACCAGCGACACCGCCTGCGGATGGGTCGCGTCGGCCGCGACAAGCGCGACGCCGGCCCCGGCCGCGACCGGCGAGGTCTCGATGCCCGTGCCGCCGCTCAGCGTGACAGGCCCGCCGGAAAGCCCGACCCGGAAAACGTGACGGCGATCCTCGTCGTCCTTCGCGCCACCCGTATTCGCCGCGTAATACAGCGTCTGCGGTCGCGGCTCATCGAGACAT
>BACX01000182.1 GCA_000333335.1 Sphingomonas-like bacterium B12
CACGGCATGCTCGACATGGTGGTGCACCGGAAGGATCTGCGCGAGACGCTGGCGCGACTGATCGCCTATCTGGTGCCGGAGAAGGCCGCGGCCTGACGTCATGGCGGATCACGCCCGCTCAGAAGACCCGGAAGTCCAGAAGCAGCTCGACCGGCTGGCGGCGCTGTCGCCCGGCCGCGACATCCTCGGGCTGGAGCGTATCCGGCTGCTGCTGGAGCGGCTCGGCAACCCGGAACAGGCGCTGCCGCCCGTTTTCCATGTGGCCGGCACCAACGGCAAGGGATCGACCTGCGCCTTCCTGCGCGCGGCGCTGGAGGCGGCGGGGCACACGGTCCATGTCTACACCAGCCCGCACCTCGTCCGCTTCAACGAGCGGATCCGGTTGGCTGGGCAACTGATCGACGACGAAACGCTCGCCGCCTATCTAGGCCGGGTGCTCGATATCGCCGACGGCATCGAGCCGAGCTTCTTCGAGGTGACTACCGCCGCCGCCTTCCTCGCCTTCGCCGAGGTGCGCGCCGATGGCTGCGTGATCGAGGTCGGCCTGGGTGGTCGGCTCGACGCGACCAATGTGCTGGCCGCGCCCGCCGTCACCGGCATCTGCCAGCTCGGCATGGATCACCAGGCCTTCCTCGGCGACAAGCCCGAGATGATCGCCGCCGAGAAGGCCGGCATCGCCAAGGCCGGCATCAACCTCGTCACCCAGCGTTATCCACCCAAGATGGCCGATGCCGTCGCCGAGGTGGCGGAGCGGGCCGGCGCGCCGGTGATCGCGCGCGGCGCCAGCTGGGATTCGGCGCCCTATCGCGGGGCGGCTGCATTATCGCGATCTGGAGGGGCGGCTGGNACTTNCCGCCCCCCGACTCGCCGGTGCACATCAGGCGCAGAATGCGGGGCTGGCGATCGCCATGCTTCGCCACCAGCAGGCACTGGCCGTACCTGAAAGCGCGATGCGCGCGGCGATGGGCTGGGCCGAGTGGCCGGCGCGTATGCAACCTCTCTCTGCCGGGCCGCTACGCGACCTGCTTCCCAAGGGGTCGGAACTCTGGCTGGACGGCGGCCACAATCCGGCGGCGGCGCGTGTGGTGGCGGACCATCTGCGGGCCGCCGTGCCCGCCGGCAAGCCGCTGCACCTCGTCATGGGCCTGCTCGCCAATAAGGACGCGCAGGGCGTGCTGCGCGCCTTCGCCGGCCGCCATGCGACGCTTCACGCCGTGCCGGTGTCCGATCACGAACATCACGCGCCGGCCGATCTGGCGACGCAGGCCAAGCATGTCGGCCTCACCGCCATGCCCGCCGCGAGCGTCGCCGAGGCGCTGGGCTGGATCGGCCGCCACGCCGACCGCGCCGAGCCGCCCTTCGTGCTGATCCTCGGCTCGCTCTATCTGGCGGGCGAAGTGCTGCGCGAGAACAACCAGCTTCCGGACTGATTAGGCCGTTACCGTCGTGCCGTCCGGCTCCTCGGTCCCCGCGCTGCCGATCGAGCGGTCGACCAGCCCGGTGCGCATCATCCACCAGAAGAGGAACACCCCCGGCAGCGTCAGCACGGCGGTGAGGATGTAGAAGTTCACATAGCCCATCGTCTCGATCAACGCGCCCGCGCTGCCGCCGGTGACGAAGCGCCCGACGATGCTCGCCGCCGCCGAGATCAGCGCATATTGCGCGGCGGTGAAGCGCAGGTCGCACAGCGCCGAGAAATAGGCGACGAGCGTCACCCCGGCGATCCCGCTGGTCAGGTTCTCGAACCCCATCGCGGTCGCCAACCCCCAATTGGTGTGGCCGTAGGCGGCGAGCGCCGCGAACCCCAGATTGGGAAGCGTCATCCCCCACAGGCTCCAGATCACAGACCGCTTGAGGCCGAGCTTCGCGTAGAGCCAACCGCCGATGAAGATGCCGATCAGGAACGCCCAGAAGCCGATCCCGACATCGTAGATCGCGATCTCCTTGTTGGAATAGCCCTGATCGACGAACAGCAGCCGCACGGTGAGCTGCGAGAGCGTGTCGCCGATCTTGTGGACGAGGATGAAGGCGAGGATCAGCCACGCCCCCTCGCGCCGGAAGAAGTCGCTCAGCGGGCCGGCGATCGAGGCCCAGACCTCGGCCGCGCCCTTGCGCTGCGAGACTTCGCGATGACGCTCCGGCTCGCCGACGATCAGCCCGGTCAACATCGCCGGGAGAGCCAGCGAGGCGCAGACGGCATAGCCCCAGTGCCAGTCCCACTTCGCGGCGACCAGCAGCGCCAGCGAACTCGCCACCGTTGCGCCGATCCTCCAGCCATATTGGCTCATGCCCGAACCCGGCCCGAGCTGTTCGGGCTTCAAGGTCTCGATCCGGTAGGCGTCGATCACGATGTCGAAGGTCGCGCCGGCGACGCCGACGAGGATCGCCGCCCAGGCCGTCGCCATCAGGCTCGCCTTGGGATCGACCAGCGCGAGGTTGATCACCGCCGCGATCACCAGCAGGCCCGCCAGCAGCAGCCACGTCACGCGGCGACCCAGCCGTTTCGAGAAGGGCAGCGCGACGCCGTCCACCACCCACGCCCACAGCCATTTGAAATTGTAGACGAGGAAGGCGAGGCTGAACGCCGTCACCGATTTCTTGTCGATCCCGTCCTGCGCCAGCCGGGTCGTCAGCGTCGCGCCCAGCATCGCGTACGGAAAGCCAGACGACACCCCGACGAAGAAGGCGGCCAGTGTCTCCCGCTCGGTATAGGGACGGATCGATGCGGGGAGGTGGCTGCGCCAGCCGATGGCCTCGGGAGTGTCGGTCATCGGCGCACCTTAGCGGCGCTTCGCCGATGTGAAAGGGGCGATCGGGACGGCGCCTAGTCGCCGAACAGATGGAGCGCCTTGGGCAGCCGCCGCGTCTTGCGGCCCGCCTTGCGCGCCTCGACCGCGAGGATCGCGGCCAGCAGGTCGGCGCGCGAATAGGGTTTGGCAAGGCACCCGGCGGCAAAGCCGCGCGCCTCGGCGGGGCATTGGCCGGTCACGAACAGCAGCGGGATACCGGCCGCGAAGGCGAGGCGAGCGACGTCGATACCGGTCCCCTCGCCGCGCAGGCTGATATCCGCCAGCACCAGATCGATACCGCCTTCCGCGATATACTGGCCGGCATCCTCGGCCGTATCGACCGTGGCGACCACGGCGAAGCCGGCGTCGTTCAGGCCATATTCGTTGTCGAAGGCGACGAGCGCGTCGTCCTCCACCACCAAGATGCGGCGGAACCGCGCCTCCTCACCCGGCCTTCCCCGTCCGAACATTCGACCTCCAACGCAACGCGAGCGCCCTTGACCATCAATCGATAAGCGCGGAAGGCGGTTCCGAACCCCCCGAAGCAGCGGAGACAGGAAGTGAGCGCGCCACGCCGACCCGGCGACGATGGCCGACCCGGCGCCAAGAAGAAAGGCTGGGCGAAGGCAAAGCCCAAGGCGAAACGCCCCGGCCGCCCCCGCGTCCGCCGCGAACCCCGCGAAGCGACCGAGGCCGGCGCCGAGCCCGCGGCGAAGCAGGTCCGCGTCCGCAAGGACGGCAGCGTCGCCAGCGGCCGCCAGGATGTGCGTACTGCGCGTGCCAGGGGAGCAGCCGCCGAGGCCGCCCCGACGCCGGCGCACAAGCGTGCGCGCCCGCCCCGCCGCGAAGAGGCCTCGACTGCCAAACCCGCCAGAACGGAACAGCCACGCCCCGCGCGCGACACCGCCCCGCGCCCGAAGAAGGACGCTCCCGCGCAACGCGACGCGGCGCCCAAGCAAGCCGAGCGCCCCGCCGCCCGTATCCGTAAGGACGGCAGCGTCGCCGCCGGCAGCCGTGCCGCGCGCGAAGCCCATCACGCCAGCCGCGAACCGCAGCGTATCGCCAAGCTGCTCGCCCGCGCCGGCGTCGCCTCGCGCCGCGAGATCGAACGGATGATCGCCGAGGGGCGGATCGCGCTCAACGGCACGGTGATCGACACGCCCGCGACGATCCTCACCTCGCTGGCCGGGGTGACGGTGGACGGCCAGCCGGTCGCTGCCACCGAGGCATCGCGCCTGTTCCTGTTCCACAAGCCAACCGGGCTGATCACCGCCGCCTTCGATCCCGCCGGCCGCGCGACGATCTACGATCGCCTGCCGCCCGGCCTTCCCCGCGTCATTCCGGTGGGCCGGCTCGATCTGAATACGGAAGGCTTGCTGCTGCTTACCAACGACGGCGAGCTCAAGCGCAAGCTGGAGCTGCCCTCCACCGGTATCCCACGCATGTACCGCGCCCGTGCCTATGGCGAGGTGACGCAGGAGATGCTGGAGTCGCTCTCCGACGGCGTGGAGATAGACGGCATCCGCTACGGGCCGATCGACGCCAATCTGGAACGCCGGACCGGCCGCAACGTGTGGATCGAGATCCGCATCACCGAGGGCAAGAATCGCGAGGTGCGGCGCGTGCTCGAATATCTCGGCCTGCAGGTCTCGCGCCTGATCCGCACCGCTTATGGTGAGTTCGTGCTGGCCGATCTGCCGGTGGGTCAGGTCGTCGAGGTGCGCCAGCACGATCTGGAAGAGTTTCGGAAGACGATACGATGAGGATCATCGCCGGCCAGTGGCGCGGCCGTACGCTCAAGTCGCCCGCGGGCATGGAGACGCGCCCGTCGGCCGACCGCACGCGCGAGGCCCTGTTCTCGATGCTCCAGAGCCGGCTCGGCAGCTTCGAGGATCTGGCGATCATCGATCTGTTCGCCGGCACGGGCGCGCTGGGTCTCGAAGCGCTGTCGCGCGGCGCCGCGTCCTGCACCTTCGTGGAGCAGGACAAGACCGCGCTCGACGTCCTGCGAGCCAATTGTACGGCGCTGGGCATCAAGCCGGACATCCGCGCGCAGGCGGTCAACACGCTCGGCCCTGCACCCCGCGCCTATGACGTCATGATGATGGACCCGCCTTATGCGATGCGCGCCGGCGTGCCGACGCTGGAGCGGCTGGCCCGTCTGGGCTGGCTGGCGGCGGGCGCGCTGGCGAGTGTCGAGGGTGAGCGCGCCGAAGAGGTGACGCCGCAGGGTTTCGAAGTCGAGGCCGAACGCCAATATGGCAAGGCCAAGGTCACGCTGCTCCGTTATCTGGGCTGAGCGACCGGGTGTTGGAGAGGCGTATGAAGAGATTGATCCTGGGCTTGGCGCTGGCACTTTCAGGGCTTGGCGCCGCCCCGTCGCTGGCAGCCGCCCCGCCACCCCATGGCGGCACGACCACGCTACACCCTGGCGTCGTCGGCGATTACGATCCCTCTCTCCACATCTTCGCCGACGCGGCGCGCGATGCATTGACCGGCAAGGGCTTCACGATCCTCGAAGACCCGGCGCATACCGCCTATGTCGTCGACCTCACGCTGAGCCGCGCCGATATCGGCACCGGCATGGGCAAGGGGCCGCGCGATCCGGCGCAGGTCATGGGCACGGGCGTGGTGGTGCCGCTCTCCACCGGGCAGTCGGCGATCGTCGCGCTCCGCCGCACGCGGGTGGAGATGCGGATCCGCAATCGCGCCGACAACAGCGTCGTGTGGAGCGGCTCCGCCGTGACGGTGCGCTCCACCGGCGCGCGGAACGGCACGGACGAGGCGGTCGCCGCCGATCTCAGCCGGGCGCTGCTCCAGATCTATCCCAACCAGCCGGAAGACACGATCGGCGTTCCCTGAGGCGGATCAGGCGGTTGCCCTGACCGCCCACGTTCCCTACCTGTTCGGGCGTGACTCACCCGGCCCCCGCCTCCCCCGAACCCGGCTACATCGCCGGCCTCAACGAGCCCCAGCGCGATGCCGTGCTCACCACGGAGGGGCCGGTGCTGGTGCTGGCCGGTGCCGGCACGGGCAAGACGGCGGCGCTGACCGCGCGCCTCGCCCACCTGATCGCAACGCGCCGTGCCTGGCCGAGCGAGATCCTGGCCGTCACCTTCACCAACAAGGCGGCCCGCGAAATGCGGGAGCGCGTGCACCGCATCGTGGGGGATGCGGTGGAGGGGATGCCGTGGCTCGGCACCTTCCACTCGGTCGCCGCCAAGATGCTGCGCCGCCATGCCGAGCTGGTCGGCCTGCAGAGCAATTTCACCATCCTCGATACCGACGACCAGCTGCGCCTGCTCAAGCAGCTGATCCTCGCCGCCGACATCGACGAGAAACGCTGGCCCGCCCGCCAGCTTGCCGGCCTGATCGATCGCTGGAAGAATCGCGGCTGGGTGCCCGCCGACATCGATGCGGCGGAGAGCGAGGCCTATGCCAACGGCCGGGGCGGTGAATTGTACGACGCCTATCAGCAGCGCCTGAAGGCGGTGAATGCCTGCGACTTCGGCGATCTCCTGCTGCACATGCTGACGATCCTCAAGACCCAGCGCGATGTGCTTGAGACTTATCAGCAACGTTTCCGTTACATCATGGTGGACGAGTATCAGGATACGAACTCGTCCCAATATCTCTGGCTCCGCCTGCTGGCGCAGGAGCGCAAGAATATCTGCTGCGTTGGCGACGACGACCAATCCATCTATTCGTGGCGCGGCGCGGAAGTGGCAAACATCCTGCGCTTCGAGCATGACTTCCCCGGCGCCAAGGTGATCCGGCTGGAGCAGAATTACCGATCCACCCCGCACATCCTCGCTGCCGCCTCGCAGGTCATCGCCAACAATGGTCAGAGGCTGGGAAAAACGCTCTGGACGGCCCTGGAATCGGGCGAGAAGATCACCGTCATCGGCGTGTGGGACGGGCCGGAGGAAGCGCGCCGCGTCGCTGACGAAATCGAGAGCCACCGCCGGCAGGGCGGCCGCTACGACGATTGCGCGATCCTCGTCCGCGCTCAGCACCAGACCCGCGAGTTCGAGGATCGATTCATCGCGATCGGCCTGCCCTATCGCATCGTCGGCGGCTTCCGCTTCTACGAGCGCGCCGAGATCAGGGATGCGCTGGCCTATCTGCGTGTCGTCCACCAGCCGGCCGACGACCTCGCCTTCGAACGCATCGTCAACACGCCCAAGCGCGGCCTCGGCGACAAGGCGGTCGCCAAGATCCACACCCTCGCGCGTGCCGAGGGCGTGCCGCTGACGCTCGCCGCCGCGCGCCTCTGTGACACCGACGAACTGGCAGGAGCGGCGCGCAAGTCCCTGGGAAGGCTGATCGGCGACATCGCGCGCTGGCGCGATCTTTCCAATTCGCTCGCCCATCCCGAGCTGTGTCGCCAGATCCTCGACGAGAGCGGCTACACCGCGATGCTACAGGCCGATCGCTCGGCCGAGAGCGCAGGGCGGCTGGAGAACCTCACCGAGCTTGCCCGCGCGATGGAGGAATATGACACGCTCGGGGATTTCCTCGAACATGTCAGCCTCGTCATGGACAATGACGCCAACGACGCCGGGCAGCCCAAGGTGACAATCATGACGGTCCACGCCGCCAAGGGGCTGGAGTTCGACACCGTCTTCCTCGTCGGCTGGGAGGAAGGGCTGTTCCCCTCGCAGCGCGCGCTCGACGAGGGCGGCACCAAGAGCCTCGAAGAAGAACGCCGCCTCGCCTACGTCGCGATCACCCGCGCGCGGCGACGCTGTGTGATCATCCACGCCGCCAATCGCCGCATCTACGGCCAGTGGACCTCCTCCATCCCCTCGCGCTTCGTCGGCGAGCTGCCCGAGGAGCATGTCGAGGCCGAGACCACCATGTCGGGCGGCGAATCCTTGTGGCGCGCACAGTGGAGCGAGCGGACCGACCCCTTCGCGCATATCGAGCGCGGCACCGGGCGCGGCCCCGGCTGGCAACGCGCGGCCGCCCTGGGCGAACCGACAGCGCGATCGGGCAATGGCGGGCGGATCGTCGAGGTGAAGGCGTCGGCCGCCTCCTACGCCGCCAAGCCGCGCTCCGACATCGAGATCGGGCAGAGGGTCTTCCACACCAAGTTCGGCTACGGCATCGTCGAGGGGATCGAAGGCAACAAGCTCGCCATCGCCTTCGAACATAGCGGCACCAAGCACGTGCTCGACAGCTTCGTAACCCCGGCATGATCGCGGCGCTCGCTCCCCGCAGGGCCGATCGCGAGGAGGGTGGCGGGGGCACCCCGGCGGACGGCATGCCGACGCCCAGGCGCTATCTGGCGATCGCCGCCATCTCGCTCGGCACGGTGCTGACGGTGATCGACGGGCAGATCGCTGGCGTCGCGCTCCCCACCATCGCGCGCGACCTCAAGGTGGACGGCTCCGCCTCGGTGCTGGTCGTCACCGTCTACCAGCTGGTGCTGGTGATGACCTTGCTGCCCTTCTCCGCGCTCGGGGACCGGATCGGCCTCAAGCGCCTGTATCAGGGCGGCCAGCTCGTCTTCACGATCGCGACGGCGCTCTGCTTCTTTGCCAAGAGCCTGCCCTTCCTGCTGGTGGTGCGCGCCTTCCAGTCGCTCGGCGGTGCGGCGGCGCTGTCGGTGATGGCGGCGCTGATCCGCTCCATCTATCCGGCCAAGCAACTCGGGCGCGGACTCGGCCTCAACACGGTGTTCGTGTCGGTATCGGCGGCGCTGGCGCCGACGGCGGGTGGCGCGATCCTCGCGGTCGCGCCCTGGCCCTGGGTGTTCGCGGCGGGCGTGCCGTTCGCGATCCTGTCGCTGCTGCTCGGTCGCATCGGCCTGCCCGACGTGCCCCCGCGCGGCGTAGGATATGACGGGCTGGGCGCCTTCTATTGCGTGCTGACCTTCGGCCTGACCATTTCAGGGCTGGAGGCCAGCGTGCATGGCGGATCGCCGGTGGTGGCCGGCGCGATCGTCGGCGCGGGGCTGATCTTCGCCATCCTGCTCGTCCGCCACGAACTGAGCGAGGCGCATCCGATCATGCCGGTCGACCTGCTCAAGTTGCCGGTTCTGGCCCTGTCCGCCTCGGGCGCGCTGTTCGCCTTTATCGCGTCGATGCTATTGCTCCTCTCGCTGCCCTTCCGCCTGCAGCACGGTTACGGCTTCACCCCCGGCGAGGTCGGCGCGATGATCGCGCCCTGGCCCTTCACCACCATGTTCGTGGCGCCGACCGCCGGCATCCTGTCCGACAAGGTGCCGGCCGGGCTCCTCGGCGGGATCGGCATGGCAATCGCGACCGTCGCTTTGTTCTTCCTCGCGATGCTGCCCGCGCAGCCGCACTGGTTCGACGTGGCGTGGCGGATGGCGCTGTGCGGAGCGGGTTTCGGCCTGTTCCTCTCGCCCAATGCGCGGCTGGTGGTCGGCTCCGCCCCCCGAGCGCGCATGGCGTCGGCCGGCGGCCTCGTGTCGACGGTGCGCCTCACCGGCCAGACGCTCGGCGCGACGCTGGTCGCCACCCTGCTGGCGATGGGCCTGGGCGAAGGACGGATGCCGGCGCTGACCGCGATGGCGCTCACCCTGGCGGCGGGCGCCTGCAGCCTCGCGCGGCTCAATCCAGCGCTGCGCCGCCCCAGCGCCGAGGAGCTCGAATCGGGCGCCGCCTGAGCTCATTTCCTAGCGCAAGGATAGACTTTCTTTCGTCGCGCCACCACGGCGCGGTTGCGCGGATGGCGGCGGCGGTCCTAAGGACGGCAGCGATGGACAAGGCTCCCCACCCCTTCACCTTCCGCGATTACCGCTTCTACTGGGTCGCGCGCTTCGCCTCGACGATCGCGCAGCTGTCCATGGTGATCGTGATCGGCTGGCAGGTGTACGACATCGCGCGGCGGACGATGGGGGTGCATGCGGCCGCGCTGCAGCTCGGCTGGATCGGTCTCGCGCAGTTCCTGCCGCTGCTGGCGCTGACGCTGGTGACGGGCTGGACGGCCGACCGGGTGGACCGCCGCTTCATCGCGCGATCGACCGCGCTGCTGGAACTGGGATGCGCCGCAACGCTCGGGCTGCTGGCATGGAGCGGCACGACCACCCTCCCCGCGCTGTTCGGGATCGCGGCGCTGCTCGGCGTGGCACGCGCCTTCGCCGGACCAGCGCTCGGCGCGATCGCCCCCAATCTGGTGCCGGCCGCCGTGCTTCCGACCGCGATCGCGTTCAGCTCGATCAGCTGGCAGAGCGGCTCGGTGATAGGTCCGGCGCTGGGCGGCTATCTTTACGCGGCGGCGCCCTGGGTTCCCTATGCCGTATCGACGGCGCTGTTCGCGGTCTGCCTCGTCTGCCTGATGTTCATCCGTCCGCTACCCCGCCGCGCGATCGGCGGATCGACCAATCCGTGGGCGCAGATGATCGACGGACTCCATTATGTCCGCCGCAACCGGCTGGTGCTGGGCGCGATCTCGCTCGATCTGTTCGCGGTGCTGCTCGGCGGCGCGACGGCGATGCTGCCGGTTTATGCCAAGGACGTGCTGCACGTCGGTGCCGAAGGCCTCGGTAATTTGCGCGCGGCGCCATCCTTCGGATCGGCGATCATGGCGCTGACACTGAGCATCCGTCCGCTCAGGAGCAATGTCGGCGTGAAGATGCTGATCGCGGTCGGCATCTTCGGGCTGGCGACAGCGCTCTTCGGTTTTTCGCGCTGGATGCCGTTGTCGCTGCTGTGCCTCGCCATCCTCGGCGCGGCGGACATGATATCCGTCTATGTTCGCCAGTCGCTGATCCAGTTGTGGACGCCGGACGACATGCGCGGCCGGGTCGGCGCGGTATCCTCGCTATTCATTTCGGGCTCGAACGAACTCGGCGAGGCGGAGAGCGGTTTCCTCGCCGGGCTGATCGGCCCCGTCCCCGCGGTGATCGCGGGCGGCGTCGGCGCGGTGCTGGTGGCGGTGAGCTGGAGCTGGTGGTTCCCCGAGCTGAAACGCGCGAAGACTTTCGATCCCCCCAAGACCCTCGAAGACATCCCCCTGGAGAAGGAAACGGCAGCATGAAGGCCCGGAATATCCTGGAGACGATCGGCAACACGCCCCACGTCCGCTACGCCAAGCTGTTCCCCGACGCCGAGGTGTGGATCAAGTCCGAGCGGACCAACCCCGGCGGTTCGATCAAGGATCGCATCGCGCTGGCGATGATCGAGGACGCCGAGAAGAGCGGCAAGCTGAAGCCCGGCGGCACGATCATCGAGCCGACATCCGGCAATACCGGCATCGGCCTCGCCATGGTGGCGGCAGTGAAGGGGTACAAGCTGATCCTCGTCATGCCGGAGAGCATGTCGGTGGAGCGGCGGCGGCTGATGCTGGCCTATGGCGCGAGCTTCGATCTCACTCCGCGCGAGAAGGGCATGAAGGGTGCGATCGAGCGCGCCGCCGAACTCGCCGAGCAGACCGAAGGCGCGTGGATTCCCAGCCAGTTCGAGAATCCGGCGAACGTCGATGTCCACGTCCGCACCACGGCCGAGGAGATCCTCGCCGACTTCGCCGACTCGCCGATCGACGTCATCGTCACCGGCGTTGGCACTGGCGGCCACATCACCGGCGTCGCCGAACGGCTGAAGAAGGCGTGGCCGGCCCTCAAGGTGTTCGCGGTCGAGCCGACCCTCTCGCCGGTCATCTCCGGCGGCCAGCCCGGCCCGCACCCGATCCAGGGCATCGGCGCCGGCTTCGTGCCGACCAACCTCCACACCCAGCTGCTCGATGGCGTGATCCAGGTCGATCCGGCCGACGCCAAGGAGATGGCGCGCCAGTCCGCGACGAAGGAGGGCGTGCTGGTGGGCATCTCGTCCGGCGCGACGCTGGCGGCGATCCAGCAGAAGCTGGCGGAGCTGGGGAACGGCGTGAAGGTGCTCGGCTTCAACTACGACACCGGCGAGCGCTATCTCTCGGTGCCCGATTTCCTGCCCGAGGCCTGATCCGGATGATACGAGGCTGAACACCCGGCAACGGGTCGCTCAGCCTCGCTTCAGCGGAATCGATCTATTCCCGATGTCACCGATCCGGGGGGACGGTATTTTGGGAGTGACATCATGAAGCGTTCGATCCTCGGCCTCGTGGCCGCCGCCAGCCTCACCGCCATCGTCCCCAGCATCGCCAATGCGGCGCC
>BACX01000181.1 GCA_000333335.1 Sphingomonas-like bacterium B12
CGGGACGGGCAGGCTCCGGATCGGGCTCCGCCCCGCAGCCGGCTCCCGCCGACGGCTGGCAGACGCCCCGGCCCTATGCGCGCGCGGATCAGGTCGATCAGGGCACGCCGGACGACGCCGCGCATCGCGCCGATCGCGCCCGCACGGCCGACCTGAACCGCCGTCCGTGGCGCGGCTACAACGCGCCGGCGAACAGCGCCGCCACCGACAATCCCTATGCCGCCGAACACGCCCGCTACCAGGCGGCCCTCGCCGCCCACGCGCAGGACATGCAGCGTTACCAGTACGATCAGGAGGAGTATCAGCAGCGCATCGCCGCCTGGCACCGCCAGAGCGACGCCTGCGCGCAGGGCTATACCTACGCCTGCGGCGGCGGTCCCGACTGAGGATTGGGTGAGGGCGCGGCCAGCATCTTCTCCGCACTGGTCTGCACGAAGCCGGAAATCGCGCCCGCCATCATCGACAGCATCAGCGGCACCGCGACCGTCGCGCGCACCACCGCGTCTTCGACCAGCATGTCGACGGAGACCTTCTGACCCATCGCGGTGACGGTCATCGCCATCCGGTCCTCACCGGTCCAGTCGGCCTGCACGGTGCCGCCACCGGGGATGTGACGCGCCAATTTCGGGATACCGGCCTCGATCCGCCGCTTCGCCTCGGCCTTGCCGAGCTTGTGGGGAATATCGAACTTCATCGGGGAGGCCATGGCGACTCCAAACGCATGAGGGAGGCGCTGGCTCCTACCGCCATCCTCCCCGCATGGCGAGGGCCGGGCGCCTAGGGCTTGATACCGAAATCCTTCGCGCGCTTGGCGAGCTTGGGCGAGACCGCCGCCGCCGCCTCGAAATCGGCCTTGGCCCCCGCCGCATCGCCCTTGCGCTGCCTCGCGATGCCGCGCCCGTAGAGCGACCAGGCCGATCTCGGATCCTTCGCGATCACCGCGTCGTAATCGTGCAGCGCCTTGTCCGTGTCACCCATGCGCAGCTCGACCAGCGCGCGGCTGTCGACGATGGACATGTTGCCCGGTCGCTGGCGGAGCGCCGAATTGCAGTCGGCGAGCGCGGCCGGCAGGTCGATCCCGGCAAGCGCCCGCGCCCAGCAGCGATCGTTCAGCGCTTCGGGGCGGCGCACGTCCTGCGGGTGATATCTGATCCACTGGTCATATTGCGGCACCGCGCGAGCAGGCTCGGCCGCGGCGACGTACAGGCCGCCGATGTCGAGCCTCTCATTCGCGGCGGGCGGCGCAGCCTTGTCGGCGGCGTCGAGATCGGCGAGCACCGCCTTGAGGTCGGGCTCATCCTCCCGCAGCCGCAGGTCGGCGCGACCGATCAGCGCATCGACATAATCGGGCTTCAGCCGGATCGCCTCCGCCAAGTCGGCCATCGCCTCGACCTTGCGACCGGCATCGAACAGCGTATCCGCCCGCTGCAGACGGTAGCGCGGCTCGGTGGGTGCCAGCGCGATCGCCTTGCCGAAATCGGCGAGCGCGCCCTCCCGGTCGTTGCGCGCGTGCAGCACGGCACCGGCGCGGCTATAGCCCTCCGCCGTGGTCGGGTCCGTCTGCGCGTCGGCGACGGCGATCGCAGTGCCCTTGGCGTCCTGATAACGCGCCTTGATGTTGAACACCGGCCCGCCCTCGTAGGTCAGGTACAGGCGGCGCTGGCTGTTCGAGACATAGATGCGGTGGGCGATGAAGAAATCGGCGCCGAGCAGCATCTCGGTATCGCCGGTCAGCTCGCCGAAGCGGATGCGGCCATGGCTGATCGTCTCGCCTTCGCCGACCTTGAAGCTGTCGAACGGTGCGATCCAGCTCCGCACCAGTTGGCGGCCGAAACCGTAGATCATGCCGCCCGGCTCGACGCCGGGGCTTTTCGGCGTGATCCCCGCCCGCGCCGCAGCGGCCATCGACAGCACCGTATCGTGCGCGCCGGTATCGAAGGTCGCGTGAATCTTGGCGCCGTTCAGCCAGACCGTGCCGACCGTATGGGCGTTGGCGCGATCATAGGCCTCAAGCTCCACGACGGAGACGATCTTGTCGGTGCCGGCCGACCAATAGGCCATGTTGGTGTCGCCGCACCCCTTCGCCTTCATCAGGCGGACAGTGCCGTGCGGCAGATCATATTCGGTATCGACCAGGCCGAGGATATTCTGGCCGAGCACGCCGACGCCGCCGACTTCCGATCCCCCCACGATGAATTCGATGTGCGGCAGATCGCTGCCCGAGATGGTGAAGGTCTTGACAGTGACGAGCGACATCGGCGTCCCGCCGTTGATCCCCTGCATCATCCAGCCGGGCAGCGGCGCCGGCCTGAGGCCGAGTTCCGTCGCACGCCCCGGCGAGATCACACTGAAGAAGGCGCCGCTGTCGACGACGAAGCGGACCGGCTGGCCGTTGATCTTGGCGTCGGTCATCGGCTGCATGTCGACCATCGTGACCGGCAGTTCGCCGATCTTGCCGACGCCGCACGCCGCCGATGCCGCCTTGGTTCCCAGACACAGCGCCAGGCCCGCCAGCGCGCACGCAACCCTGTTCTTCACGCGACCCCATTGCCTCCCCAGACAATTTCGGGGGAGATTGCCGTATCCGGGCCGCCGACGCCAGCGCCAACTATTTGAGAAGGACGAGCTCCTCCGCCATCGTCGGGTGCAGCGCCACGACATCGTCGAACTGCTGCTTGGTAAGGCCCGCCTTCACCGCCACCGCCGCCGCCTGCAGGATTTCGGGCGCGTCCGGCCCGATCATGTGGAGGCCGAGAACCCTGTCCGTCGAGGCGTCGCAGACCATCTTGTAGAGCGCACGCTCGTCGCGGTTTGCGAGCACGTTCTTCATCGGCCGGAAGTCCGACGAATAGACCTTCACCGTGCCGTAGCGGTTCTTGGCCTCGCTTTCCGTCAGGCCGACGGCGGCGATCGGCGGATGGCTGAACACCGCGCTCGGCACGCAATGATAATCGACCCGGCGCGGCTTGCCGCCGAACTGGGTGTCGGCGAAGGCATGGCCCTCGCGGATCGCCACCGGGGTCAGCTGGATGCGGTTGGTGACATCGCCCACCGCGAAGATCGAGGGGACGGTGGAGCGGCTGTCCTCGTCCACCTTGATCGCGCCCAACTCATCGATCTCGACGCCCAGCGCTTCCAGGCCCAGCCCCTCGCTGTTGGGGCGGCGGCCGGTAGCGAACATCAGGCAGTCGGTCTCGATCGGGTCCTGACCCTTGGCGTGGACGACGAGCGTGCCGTCCTCTCGCTTCTCCACTTTCTCGAAGATCGCGTTGAAGCGGAAGTCGATGCCTTTCTTCACCGAGATCTGGAGCAGTCGGTCGACGACGCTTTGGTCGTAGCTGCGCAGGATCGTGCTGCCCCGATTGACCAAAGTCACCTTCGATCCGAATTCGTTGAAGATGCCGGCGAACTCGTTGGCGATATAGCCGCCGCCGGCGATCACGATGCGCTTCGGCACGCTGTCCAGATGGAACGCCTCGTTGGAGGTGATGCCATGCTCATGGCCGGGACAGGACGGCACGGCGGGCCGCGCTCCGGTGGCGATAAGGATGATCTTCGCGGTCTTCCTCGTGCCGTCGGCCAGTTCGATCTCGTTCGGCCCGGCGACGACCGCGCGGCTGTGGAAGGTCTCGACGCCATGGCTGTCGAGCGTGTTTTGGTAGAGACCCTCCAGCCGATCCACGTCGGCCAGCACGTTGTCCCGCAGGGTCGGCCAGTCGAAATCGCAATCGGGCACCTGCCAACCGAAGCGCTTGGCGTCCTTCAGGTCTTCGGCGAAATGCGCTCCGTAGATAAGCAACTTCTTGGGTACGCAGCCGCGGATCACGCAGGTCCCGCCGACGCGATATTCCTCCGCCATCGCGACCTTCGCGCCGTGCGCCGCCGAGATCCGCGCCGCGCGCACGCCGCCGGAACCGCCGCCGATCACGAACAGGTCATAATCATGGTCGGCCATCGGAAATCCTATCGCAAGGGGCTGTCCGGCCGCGATGTAGCGATCTGTCTCGCGCTTACAAACCCCCTATCCATCCCCGGCCCAATATGCGGAACCGTCTCAATATAGATCGCATTACGTAAATCACATGGAGCAATTTGCCAAGACTTTTTGATGCATCGCAATATGATCTCAAAATCTTCTTGGCGCACCGCAAAGAAGAAGATGGCGGAGGCATTGTGCGAATGAAAACGATATTTGCGCAAGGCGGCCTCATTCTCGAGGTCGAACATGGCATTGCCGTGGTAACCGTGAACAACCCCGAAAAGAGGAATGCGCTGAACCAGGCGATGTGGCAGGCTTTGCCTGATGTGTTCCAGGTTATCGAGGATGATCGCGACATCCTGGCGAGCATCGTGACGGGATCCGGCGATCATTTCGCCGCCGGCGCGGACATCAGCGAATTCGAGCATGTTTTCGGCACCCCCGATGCTGCCACGCATTCGTACCACGCGCTGGCGAACGGGCTGAAGGCGATCTCGCGCTCGTCGAAACCGGTTCTGGCGGCGATCGAGGGCTTCTGCGTGGGCGGCGG
The DNA here is from genome assembly GCA_000333335.1 of Sphingomonas-like bacterium B12. Classification (GTDB taxonomy): domain Bacteria; phylum Pseudomonadota; class Alphaproteobacteria; order Sphingomonadales; family Sphingomonadaceae; genus Solisphingomonas. The sequence goes on from BACX01000181.1 coordinate 4,530, forward strand.
CGTCGCCATCGCGCTGGCCTGCGACATCCGCTTCGCCGGTGCGGCAGCGCGTTTTGCGATCACGCCCGCCAAGCTGGGATTCGTCTATCCCCTTTGCGCGACGCGACGATTGGTCCGTACCGTCGGCGCGAGCAAGGCGAGCCGCCTCCTCTTCACGGGCCGCCTGTTCGATGCGCAGGCCGCGCTCGCCATGAACATCGTCGATCAGACCGTCCCGACCGGCGGAGCCTTCGCCGCGGCATGGCAGGAGGCACTCGAGATCACGACGGTATCGCAGTTCAGCGTGCGGGCGGCCAAATCGATGATCCGGGGGCATACGGGCGGCGGCGCGCTTCCGCAGGTCGAAATGCTGTTGCTGGATACCGTCCAGGGCGTCGATTTTCTCGAAGGCAGCGCCGCCTTCGTCGAGAAGCGCGCGCCGAGTTTCACCTATCGTTGATCAAACCGTGGGCATCACCGCCCCTTAGAGGCTTGACCCTCCTTCGTCCCTCTCGCAAAGCCCCAACGTGGCCACCACACTTTCGACTCCAGCAAAATCCGCCCGCCGTCGCTCCTCCGAAGGCTGGGGCGGTGTCGTGCGCTTCGTCCTGTCCGTCGCGCTGATGGGGCTGGCGCTCCGCAGCTTCGTCATCATGCCGCGCAGCATCCCATCCGAATCGATGATGCCGCGCCTGCTGGTCGGCGATTATCTGATGGTGGCGAAATGGCCCTACGGCTTCTCGCGCTTCAGCCTGCCCTGGGCGCCACCGGGGCCGCATGGCCGCCTGTTCGGCTTCACGCCGCAGCGGGGCGATGTCGTCGTGTTCCGCGCGCCGCCGGACGACAAATCCGATTACATCAAGCGCCTGATCGGCCTGCCCGGCGACCGCATCCAGATGAAGGGCGGCGTGCTCTGGCTCAACGGCAAGGCCGTGCCCAAGGTGCGGGAGAGCGACTTCATCATCCCGATCGCGCCCAATACCGAGTGCAGCACGATCGCCAATGTCGAGACGCCCTACGGCCCCGGCGCGAATTTCGAGGGCAAGGAGACCTGCCGCTTCGCCCGCTATCGCGAGACTCTGCCCGACGGCATCAGCTACGACGTGATCGACCAGGGCGACACGCCGCAGGACGACACGCCCGTCTTCACCGTGCCCGCCGGCCATTATTTCATGATGGGCGACAATCGCGACATGTCCGCCGACAGCCGCTTCCCCGCCCTGCCCGGCCAGGGCATCGGCTTCGTGCCGGCCGAGAATCTGGAAGGCCGCGCGCTCTTCACCATCTGGTCGACTGATGGTTCCTCGCACTGGCTTAACCCGGCAAGCTGGTGGCACGCACTGCGGCCGGGCCGGATCGGGCACGGCTTCCGGTGAGCGACACGCTGCCCTCGGAGATCGAACAAGCCATCGGCCACGCGCCCCGCGATCCCGCCCTCTTCCTGACCGCGCTGACCCACTCCAGCCATGCCGGCGAGAGCTATCAGCGGCTCGAATTCCTCGGCGACCGCGTACTCGGCCTGGTCATGGGCGAATGGCTGTTCGAGACCTTTCCGTCCGAACCGGAAGGCCAGCTCTCACGCCGCCTCAACGCGCTCGTCTCGGGCGATGCCTGCGCGGAGATCGCCAAGACGCTGGATCTCGGCCGCCATATCCGCATGGGCAAACAGGCGCGCGACGACGGCGCCCAATATTCCACCTACGTGCTGGGCGACGTGGTGGAGGCGCTGATCGGCGCGCTGTTCGTCGAAGCCGGGATCGATGGCGCGCGCGCCTTCATCCACAAGGCGTGGGGCGATCGCGTCCACAGCCAGGGCAAGGCGCCCAAGCACCCCAAGGCCGAGCTGCAGGAACTCGCTGCCGCGAAGCAATGGCGGCCGCCGGTCTACGAAACCACCCATCGCGGCGGGCCGCACCATGCGCCCGTCTTCACCATCACCGTCTCGATCCCCGGCCGCGCCAGTGCCGAGGCCAAAGGCAGCTCCAAGCAGGAGGCCGAGACCGAGGCGGCGCGCAATCTGTTGAAGGAATTGAAGTCATGACCCAGCGCTGCGGCCTGGTCGCCATCGTCGGTGCGCCGAACGCCGGCAAATCCACCCTCGTCAACGCGCTCGTCGGGCAGAAGGTGGCGATCGTCAGCCCCAAGGCGCAGACCACGCGCGTCCGCCTGATGGGCATCGCGATAGAGGACGAGAGCCAGATCCTGCTGGTCGACACGCCCGGCATCTTCGATCCCCGCCGCCGGCTCGATCGCGCGATGGTCGCGGCGGCCTGGGGCGGTGCCGAGGATGCCGACGTGATCGCTTTGGTGGTCGATGCGAAGTCGGGCCTCACCAAGCGTATCGAGCCGCTGGTCGAGACGCTGGCCAAGCGGCCCGAACCCAAGATCGTCATCCTCAACAAGGTGGACGTGATGGCCAAGGAGCCGCTGCTGGTGCTCGCGCAGGCGCTGCAGGAACGGCTGGCACCGGAGGAAATCCTGTTCGTCTCCGCTGCCACCGGTGACGGCGTGCCGCAGCTCAAGTCGCTGCTCGCCGCGCGCGTGCCCGAGGGACCGTGGCATTTCCCCGAGGATCAGGTTTCCGACGCCACCGACCGGATGCTCGCGGCCGAGGTGACGCGCGAGCAGCTCTATCTCCAGCTCCATGCCGAGCTGCCTTATGCCTGCGCGGTCGAGACCGAGAAGTATGAGGAGCGCGGCGACGGATCGGTCGCGATCCACCAGCAGATCCTCGTCGCGCGGGACAGCCAGAAGGCGATCATCCTCGGCGCGCGCGGCACGCGGCTGAAGGAGATCGGCAGCCGCGCGCGCGGCGAGCTGGCCACCCTCTTGGGCGCCAAGAAGGTCCACCTCTTCCTGCACGTCAAGGTGAAGCCCGACTGGGAGGAGGATCGCGCGCTCTATCGCGAGATCGGGCTGGACTGGGTCGACTGATGCCGATCGAGCTGATCTGCCTCGATGCCGACGACACGCTCTGGCACAATGAGAAGCATTTCGGCGCGACCTTCGCGGCCTTCGAGCAGATCGTCGCGCCGTTCGACGAGGCGGGTGTCGCGCGCGAGACGCTCGATGCGATCCAGATCCGCAACCTGAAGCTCTACGGCTACGGCGCCAAGAGCTTCACCCTTTCGATGATCGAGGCGGCGCTGGAAGTCGGCGGCGAGCGGATGCCGGGCGACGCGGTGGCGCGCATCCTCGCGGCGGGGCGCGAACTGCTGGCGCACCCGGTCGAGCTGCTGCCCGGTATCGAAGACGCGCTCGACGCGCTGGCCGACCGCGCGCGGCTGGTGCTCGTCACCAAGGGCGACCTGCTGCATCAGGAGACCAAGCTGGCCGCCTCCGGCCTCGGCGAGCGATTCTCGGGCATCGAGATCGTCAGTGACAAGGACGAGGCGACCTTCCGCCGCGTGTTCGATCGCCACGCCGTCTCGCCGAGCCACGCTCTGATGGCCGGGGATTCGATGCGGTCCGACATCCTCCCCGCGCTCTCGGCCGGTGCCTTCGCGGCGCACATCCCGCACGCGGCGCCATGGGCGCACGAAATGGCGGAGGAACCGGCCGACCACCCCCGTTTCCGCAAGCTCGGCCGGCTGGGCGAGGTCATCGACTGGATCGACAGCCTCTGACCGGTTCGGTTAGGCTGCGGCCATGATCCGCAGACTCGCCCTCCCCCTTGCCGCGCTGATCGCCGGCGCCGCCCTCGCCCAGACGCCGCCGGTGGCGCCCCCCGCCGTCGCGCCACAGCCGGCCGCGACCGTACAGGTGACGCTCACCACCAGCGAGGGACCGATCATACTCGCGCTGGAGAAGGACAAGGCGCCGATCACCACCGCCAACTTCCTCCATTATGTCGATGCCAAACGCTTCGACGGCACCACCTTCTACCGCCGGGTGAAGGTGGCGGACGGTTTCGGGCTGGTGCAGGGCGGAATCTCGCAGGATCCGAAGAAGGCGTTCCCTCCGATCAGGCACGAGCCGACCACCAAGACCGGCCTCAGCCACGTCGACGGCGCGATCTCGATGGCGATGAATGCGCCCAACACCGCGCAGGGCGACTTCTTCATCATGGTCGGCGCCTCGCCCTCGATGGACGCGACCGCGACCGAGCCGGGCTATGCGGTGTTCGGCAAGGTGGTGCAGGGCATGGATATCGCCCGCAAGATCCTCGACGCCCCGACCGACCCCGACAAGGGCAAGGCCAACGGCATGGGCGGCCAGATGATCGCCGCCCCGATCAGGATCATCTCGGCGCGCCGCACGAGCACGCCGATCGCCCCTACAGCGCCTGCCCCATCTCCGACCGGCTCCTGATCCGATCGATGTATTGTTGCAACACATAATCATTATCGATAACGTTCCACCACGTTTCCGGATGTCTTGCAGCGATGCAATCTTGCACCGTGCCGCGCGTGCTAGGCGCGGGCCGTTGTTGAGGGTGGGAAAGACTGTCAGTGAAAAAGGGGCACGTGCGCCTGTCGATGGCGCTTGGAATGTTGACGGCCTGCGGTCCGCTGTTCGCGCAGGATGCACCCGAGCCCGAAGAGGCGCCGGACATCGTCGTCAACGGCACGCATCAGGCGCTGCCCGGTGCGGTGGTCGGCGACATCCCGCCCGAGCTGCAATATAGCCCCGCCGATATCCGCGCCTATGGCGTGAATTCGGTCGCCGATCTGCTCAACGAGCTGGCACCGGAAACCACCTCGGCGCGCGGGCGCGGCGGCGAGGCGCCGGCGGTGCTGCTCAACGGGCGGCGCATCTCCAGCTTCTCCGAAATCCGCGACCTGCCGACCGAGGCGATCCTGCGCGTCGATATCCTGCCGGAAGAGGTCGCGCTCAAATACGGGTACTCGGCCGACCAGAAGGTGGTGAACATCGTGCTGCGCCGCCGCTTCCGCGCGCTGACGACGGAGGATAGCG
>BACX01000180.1 GCA_000333335.1 Sphingomonas-like bacterium B12
AAGTTCGACCTGCGCGCTGTCATGGCAGGAGCGGAGGGATATGCCTAGACGTGTGAAAGCCCGGACCATCTGTTTCTAGTTGCAGCTGCCGTGCCCGGGGACGCCATCATGCCCGACGGCTCTATGGATCCTTCGAATTCGGCGGCGATGCAAGCATGCGGCGCAGCGTTGATATCGGATCAACCTCGTCAAAGAACCGGGTTCCGTCCAGCCGGGTCGCCCTCGCCTGGAGCTATCGAGCGGCTTGGCCTGGACCATGATTTAAATCAGCAAACGTTGATGCAAAGCACGTGTTCTGCGCCAAGTATTCTTGGCCGCATTGCCTTAGTCCACGAGCCTGTCGAGAATGGCCTTCAGCAGGTCGCTGCTGCCCCGCCGGCCCGACGGCTCAGCACACCTTCAATTTCAAGCCACTTGCCCTTCAATGAAATGATCGCGCCTCGCGTTTATATCCAGCGCGTCCAGAATCTCATGCGTATTCCGTGTGCCACGACTTTCTCGACGGATCCGGGCCCAGCAAATTGGATGCGCGCGCTGCTCCAGATCCGATCTCGTTCATCGCGAAATTCGCGTAGGCGTTGATCGTCATCGGGGTCATGCCCCACTCACCGCGATCGATCGGCTTGCCGAGCTTGTTGAGGCCGCGCTGATATTCGAACTCGTTGGCACGCTCGACATTGCCGACGAGATCGCCCGGCTTGATCACCAGCGTCGAATAATCGCGCCACTTGTCCGGATAACCGATCTTGGGCGTGAAGGCGGCGAGCTTCTCCAGCGCCTTCTGCTTGGTCTCGGGCGCCATCCAGGCGAGATTCTTGATGCGCGCGCTCATCGCGGTGATGATGTTGTGGACGAGCGCATCGGCGGCCGCCTTGGCCTCCGGCGGGAAATATTGCGCGACGTAGACCTTGCCGATCTCCTCGCCCATGCCACCCGAGACGAGGCTCACGCCCCGCTTCCAGCGCGGCTGGTTCTGCGGCGTGCCCGAAAGCTCGGTGCCGTGGAAGGCGAACTGGGTGTCGACGAAATCCTTCGACAGATAACGCGCATAATCGTCCAGCGTGCGGACGATCATATAGTCCTTCAGCACGGCGATCGGCGTGTCGCCGAACAGCTTGGCCTCGCCGGAGAGGGCGGTCGGCTCGGCGACGAGGAAGTTCTTCTGCGTCCCGTAGCCGAGGCCGCCGAGGAACGTGCCCCACGGGAAGCCCGGCGCCTTGGCGTCGAAATCGGCGCGCGCCCATTTGTTGTAGGTCTTGTCGGCGTCGCGCGTGTCCTCCGGCGCCCAGTGGATCTTCGCGATCTCGGTCTCGAACGCCATGATCGCCTGCGCGCGTGCCGCTGCATTGGGCTCGCCCGCAAGCGTCAGCAGCTTGGTGATGTAGCCGACATAG
>BACX01000179.1 GCA_000333335.1 Sphingomonas-like bacterium B12
CCGACGTGCTGACGGCGGATGTCGAGACGGCGCGCTGGTTCGAGGCGATGCTGNCCGAGGGCGCCGCGCCCAAGCCCGCGCCCAACTGGGTGACGTCCGAGCTGTTCGGCGCGCTCAACCGGCTGGCAAAGGATATCGTCGAGAGCCCGGTGTCCCCGAAGCAGGCCGCCGAGCTCAACAAGCTGGTGGCGGACGGCACGCTCTCCGGCACGCTCGCCAAGCAGGTGTTCGAGGTGATGCTGGAGACGGGCGACGATCCGGCGAAGATCGTCGAGGAGCGCGGCCTCAAGCAGACCAGCGACACCGGCGCGATCGAGGCGGAGATCGCCAAGGTGATGGATGCCAACCCCGACAAGGTGGCCGAATATCGCGGCGGCAAGGACAAATTGTTCGGCTTCTTCGTCGGCCAGACGATGCGCGCCATGGCGGGCAAGGCGAACCCGGCGGTGGTCAACGAGCTGCTGAAGAAGGCGCTGGACGCCTAAATCATCATCCCCCTTCCCCACGCTTCGCGTAGGGAGGATTTAGAACGGCACCCCGAACGTCATCGCCATCGCGAAATCGTGGCTCTCTCCCGGTGCCAGCGTTACCACGCCGGACTTGTCCGCGAACTCGCCGACGAAGCCTTCGTCATCGGCATGGCTCGCCCACGGCTCGATGCACAGATACCCCGCGCCCGGTTTCATCCAGATACCGAGATAGTTGAGCCCGGCGAAATCCACCCGCACGCCGGGATGCTCGGGCACGCCGTACCACAGGCCACGACTGTTCGGCCGATCGAGCACCAGTGCGTCATGCGCGAACAGCGAATCGTGGAGTTGCAGTTCGTCGCCACCGATCGGCGTGGGCTTGGGCGCGCCGATCAGTCCGTCGGGCGCGACGCCCCGGATCGGTTCGGGTTCCTCGGCGTCGAAGCGGAGGAGATGCTGCGTCTTGGAATTACCGCCCGTCCCCGGCAGCGGCCAGCGTAGTGCCGGGTGATAGCCGAAGCCCGCCGGCATCGCCTCCTCGCCCGTGTTGGTCACCGTCGCTACCGTCTCCAGCACCGCGCCGTCGAGCCGATGGGTGACGTCAAGGCGGAAGGCGAAGGGGTAGATCGCCCGGCTTTCCGTGCTGTCCTCCAGCCGGAAGGTCGCGCTGTGGGCGAGCGCCTCGATCACCTCGAACGGCTTCTTTCGGGCGAAGCCGTGCTTGGCCATCGCGAATTCGCGGCCGCCGAAGCGCGCGATGCCGTCGGTCAGCATGCCGACCGTTGGAAACAGGATCGGAGCGCGACCGCTCCACCACCGTTCGTCGCCATCCCACAGCCAGTCCCGCCCCCGCGTGTCGGTCACCGATTGCAGTTCGGCGCCGAGCGGCGAGACGGTGACGGTGAGATCGGGCGAGGCGAGCGTGATCAGATCGGTCATGCCACTCAAGATGCCTCGCCACATGCGCCGGTTCCACCCGAATCCTTCGCCTTGCCCTTGCGCGCCGGCCTGCTATAGACGCGCGCCGACCGGCGGTTGCCGCGCGGGCGTGGCGGAACTGGTAGACGCGCTGGATTTAGGTTCCAGTATCGCAAGATGTGGGGGTTCGAGTCCCTTCGCCCGCACCAGTCCCGCCACCCGGGCTGGTGCCGCCTCAATGAGATTCGTGGGAAAGAAGAGCCGAGATGCAGACTGTCGAGACGTTGAACGAGGGCCTGAAGCGGGCGTACAAGCTCACGATCCCGGCGAAGGAGATCGCCGCGCGGGTCGAGACTCAGGTGAAGCAGCTGGCGCCGCAGATGAAGATGCCCGGCTTCCGCCCCGGCAAGGTGCCCGCCAACCTCGTCAAGAAGATGCACGGTCCGGCGCTGCACCAGGACGCGCTGAACGCGACCGTGCAGGACAGCATCCAGTCGCTGCTGACCGAGCAGAAGCTGCGCCCTGCGACCCAGCCTGCGGTCGAGCTGGACAAGGATTATGAGGAAGGCAAGGACGCCGCACTCGAGGTGAGCCTCGAAGTGCTGCCGGACGTGCCCGCGCCGCAGATCGAGGGCCTGAAGCTGGAGCGCCTGACCGTCGAGGCGCCGGAAGCCGAGATCAACGATCAGATCGAGCGCATCGCCTCGCAGTCCAAGCGCCACGAGACGGCCAAGAAGGGCCATCCGGCGGTCGAGGGTGATCTCGTCGTGATGGATTACAAGGGTACCGTGAACGGCGTCGCCTTCGAGGGCGGCACCGGTGAGGGCATGTCGGTCGAGCTCGGCTCGGGCCGCCTGATCCCCGGTTTCGAGGAGCAGCTGGAAGGCGTGAAGCAGGGCGAGAGCCGTGAACTCAACGTCACCTTCCCGAAGGACTATCCGGCCAAGGAGCTGGCCGGCAAGGACGCCGTCTTCGCGGTGACCGTCACCGAGGTGAAGGTTCCCGCCGAGCAGGTGATCGACGACGAGTTCGCCAAGCAGCTCGGCCTGACCGGCCTCGACCAGCTCAAGGAGCTGATCAAGGGTCAGGTGGAGCAGGAGCTGAATGGCCTGACCCGCACCTACATGAAGCGCAAGCTGCTCGATCAGCTGGCCGAGGGTCATGATTTCCCGGTGCCGCCGTCGATGGTGGAGGCCGAGTTCGCCCAGATCTGGCAGCAGCTGGAGCACGAGACCACGCACGAGGCCGATCCGGCCGCCGCGATGGCCGAGCTGGAAGCCGACAAGGCCGACTACCAGGCGATCGCCGAGCGTCGCGTGCGCCTCGGCCTGCTCCTGTCCGAGATCGGCCAGGCCAACGGCGTCGAGGTGACGCAGGCCGAGATGCAGCGCCTGATCATGCAGGCCGCCCAGCAGTACAACCCGAAGGACCGGGAGCGCTTCGCCCAGTACGTCCAGCAGGATGCGATGGCCGCCGCGCAGCTGCGTGCCCCGCTGTACGAGGACAAGGTGGTCGACTTCCTGTTCGGCAAGGCCGAGATCAGCGACCGCGCGGTGACCCGCGAGGAGCTGGAAGCCGCGATCGAGAGCGAGGACGGCTTCGCGTCGGGCACGCACGTTCACAACCATGATCACGATCATGACCATCACGGCCATGACCACGATCATGATCACAAGCCCAAGGCGAAGAAGCCGGCCGCCAAGAAGGCGGACGCTCCGGCCGAGGACGAGGTGAAGGCCGAGCCGGCGAAGAAGGCTCCGGCCAAGAAGCCCGCTGCCAAGAAGGCCGAGCCGGCCGCCGAGGAGGCCGAGGCCGCCCCGGCGAAGAAGCCTGCCGCGAAGAAGGCCGCGCCGAAGAAGGCCGAAGAGGCCGAGGAAACGGCCCCCGCCAAGTCCCCGGCGAAGAAGCCGGCGGCGAAGAAGGCAGCCGCCAAGGAAGCCTGAGCCTTTCCGGCCTGAAGGATCGACCCGGTCGCGACATCGTCGCGGCCGGGTTTTCCTTTTCTAGCGGGCTGTCGTCGGGTGGGCGGCCGGCGGAGCTGGTTCCGTTTCGCGTCGCCACAGCGCCAGCGCGAACAGCGCGAAGCCGCTCGCCAGCGTCCAGGCGAACATCCGGTCCATGAAGCGGCAATGGACGATGAAATGCTGCGAGAAGAGCGCGATCCACAGCAGGATGGCGCCGTTCGATCCCGCCAGCAGCCAGGCGCGCATCCGCAGCGTGGCATCGGCATCGCGGGCGAGACGCCACAGACCCCATGCTCCGCAGGCGAGGGCCGCGAAGATAGCGAGCGCGCTCATCAGGTGCATGCCGACTGCGAGCGATCCCGATCCGCGCCACACGGCCTCCGCGAAGCCGCGCAGGGACATGTCCGCCAGCTCTCCGCCCGAGGTGAGACCGGTCCGCACCGCCAGCTCGTCGGTGATGCTGTGCAGGCCCGCGGCGCCGAAATTGTCCCACACCAGCCAGAGCTTCGCCGCCATCGCCGCCGCGACCGTGGTCGAGAAGGCGACGGTGCCGGAGAGCACGGCACGCGCCACGCGCTCCGGCGGGGCATCGGGCGGCAAGGCGAAGGGCAGGGCGCCGATCAGGACGGCCCAGCCCAGCGGAATGCCGCCGGTCAGGAACTCGAACACGATCGTGCCCAGCCCGAACAGCGCGGCCAGCGGCGCCACGGCCCATGACGGCAGTCCGCCCAGGCAGCGGGCGAGGTAGAGAAGGAGCAGGAAGCCCAGCAGCACCATGTCGGCCGGGCCATGGCCGAGCGACTGGCCGAAGCTCTCCAGCCCGAACCAGCGCGCCAGCGTGCCGAATGTCACCAGCCAGAAGAGATGATCGAGCCGTCGCCCGCGTGCCGAGGCGAGATGCACCAGCGCGATCCCGATGCCGATCGCCAGGATCAGCGTCTGCCCGCTTTTGTAGATCGCCCGCAAGGCCGAGACGGAGATATGCGGCAGCGCATAGCGCGCCACGATCGTATGGCCGTGGATGTAACGATGGTACAGAAAGGCGCGAGGCTGCGGCGCTCCGTCCGCCAGCGCGCGCAGGCTGCGGCAGGGATCGTCGAAGGTGGCGAGCGGGCTTGTCGCCAGCGCCGATTTCGGCGCCGCCTGGTCGATCGCCTGGTAGAGGATCAGGCAATCGTTGAACTGGTGGATGCCGCGATCGGTGTCACCCGTCAGATAGGCGTCGTCCTGCAATTCGCCGCTCGCGAAGGCGGCGCGCACGGCGGCGGCGGCGTCAGCGTTCCGGTAACCGATGCTGTGGTAGTTCGCCCACCACACGGCCGGCATCAGCAGGAGTGCGACGAGCAGCCCCACACAAGCCGCCGGCATCGCCGCCGCGACGGTCCACAGGAACGCCCGTTTCGCTTGTGCCCCCACGCCGATACGCCCGCCGGTGATTGATCGTAGCCCGGAAGCGTATAGGGCAGGGGCCGGGAGTAAAGGCGGCTGGCCATCGGGCGATGCCGTTTCTGGACAGTGTTCTGACACAGGGATGATGATGGTCGAGACTGCAGCCAAGCCCCGGATCGCCGTGATCCTGCCCTGCTACAACGAGGAGGCGGCGATCGGGCAGACCGTCGCCGGCTTCCGCGCCGCGCTGCCGGGTGCCGCGATCTACGTCTACGACAACAACAGCAAGGATCGCACGGTCGATTATGCCCGCGCCGCCGGCGCGATCGTCCGTACCGAGCGGATGCAGGGCAAGGGCAATGTCGTCCGCCGCATGTTCGCGGACGTCGATGCCGACATCTACGTCATGGCCGATGGCGACGCGACCTACGATCCCGCCGCAGCACCCGCTCTGGTCGCCCGCCTGATCGACGAGAATCTCGACATGGTGGTGGGCGCCCGCCGGTCCGAGGTGGAACTGGCCTATCGGCGCGGCCACCGGCTCGGCAACAAGATGCTGACGGGTATGCTGGCGCAGCTGTTCGGTCGCAGTTTCTCGGACATCCTGTCCGGCTACCGGGTCTTCTCGCGCCGTTTCGTGAAGAGCTTTCCGATTTTGTCCGCCGGTTTCGAGATCGAGACCGAGATCAGCGTCCACGCGCTCGAGCTGCGCATGCCCGTCGCCGAGATCGAGACCGAATATGGCGCGCGGCCGGAAGGATCGACCTCCAAGCTGTCCACCTATCGCGACGGCTGGCGGATCCTCAACACGATCCTCAACCTCTATCGGGTCGAGCGGCCGGTATTGTTCTTCGGCAATATCGGGCTGGCACTGCTGATCGTCGCGCTGATCCTCGCCATCCCGCTGATCGCCACCTACGCGCAGACCGGCCTCGTGCCGCGCCAGCCGACCGCGATCCTGATCACCGGCCTCACCATTCTGGCGTTCCTGAGCTTCTTCTCGGGCGTGATACTCGACACGGTGACGCGCGGGCGGCGGGAGATGCGGCGCCTCGCCTATCTGGCGCTGCCGCCGCCGGGCGAGGGCTGAACGTCCCCCTTGAACTCCCCACGCCAAGCGCCGATGTAGTCCGGGCTAAGGGCAGAAGGACGCTTGAAATCCCATGACCGTTGAGACTCCATACGGCATCTTCCACAACGATGCGGCGGCCGGCCTCGTGCCGATCGTCATCGAGCAGTCGAGCCGCGGCGAGCGCAGCTTCGACATCTACTCGCGTCTGCTCCGCGAGCGCATCGTGTTCATCACCGGCGGCGTCGAGGACCATATGGCCTCGCTGATCTGCGCGCAGTTGCTCTTCCTCGAGTCCGAGAACCCGAAGAAGGACATCTTCATGTACATCAACTCGCCGGGCGGCGTCGTAACCGCAGGTCTCGCGATCCACGACACCATGCAGTATATCCGCCCGCGCGTCGGCACGCTGTGCATCGGCCAAGCTGCTTCGATGGGCAGCTTCCTGCTCTCCGCCGGCGAGCCGGGGATGCGTATCGCCACCACCAACAGCCGCATCATGATCCACCAGCCTTCGGGCGGCGCGCAGGGCATGGCGGCGGACATCGAGATCCAGGCGCGCGAGATCCTGCGGATGCGGCACCGGCTGAACTCGCTTTACGCGAAATATACCGGCAAGCCGCTAGAGGCGATCGAACAGGCCATGGACCGCGACAAGTTCATGGAAGCCGACGAAGCCAAGGAATTCGGCCTGATCGACGAGGTGTTCGACAAGCGCCCGGCACCGACCGAGGAAAAGGCGGCGGCCTGATATCGGGATGGGCCGAGCGGCTCGATGGGCGAATCCCCATTGCCCGCCCGGCCCAACCGGTTAGACTACCATTGCGTGACAGCCGGGCGTGGCCTGGCGTTTAGGAAGCGAATATGCCCAATCTGAGCGGCGGTGACAGCAAGAGCACCCTCTATTGCTCCTTCTGCGGGAAGAGCCAGCATGAGGTCCGCAAGCTGATCGCAGGCCCGACCGTGTTCATCTGCGACGAGTGCGTGGAACTGTGCAACGACATCATCCGCGAGGAAACGAAGTCGGCGCTGGTGTCCAAGAAGGACGGTGGCGTTCCCACCCCGCAGGAAATCTGCGACGTCCTCGACGATTACGTCATCGGCCAGTCCAAGGCCAAGCGCGTGCTCTCGGTCGCGGTGCACAACCACTACAAGCGGCTGAACCATGGCGCCAAGGGTGCCGAGGTCGAGCTCGCCAAGTCGAACATCCTGCTCGTCGGTCCGACCGGCTGCGGCAAGACGCTGCTGGCGCAGACGCTGGCCCGCATCCTCGACGTGCCCTTCACGATGGCCGACGCGACGACGCTGACCGAGGCCGGCTACGTCGGCGAGGACGTCGAGAACATCATCCTCAAGCTGCTCCAGGCCTCCGACTACAATGTCGAGCGGGCGCAGCGCGGCATCGTCTATATCGACGAGATCGACAAGATCAGCCGCAAGGCCGACAACCCCTCGATCACGCGCGACGTGTCGGGCGAGGGCGTGCAGCAGGCGCTGCTAAAGCTGATGGAGGGCACCACCGCGAGCGTTCCGCCGCAGGGTGGCCGCAAGCACCCGCAGCAGGAGTTCCTGCAGGTCGACACTACGAACATCCTGTTCATCTGCGGCGGCGCCTTCTCCGGCCTCGAGAAGATCATCGCGGATCGCCTGCAGGGCAAGTCGATCGGCTTCGGCGCCTTCGTGGCCTCGCCCGAGGAGCGTCGCACGGGCGAAGTGCTGCGCCAGTGCGAGCCCGAGGATCTGCTGAAGTTCGGCCTGATCCCCGAGTTCGTCGGCCGTCTCCCCGTCATCGCGACGCTGGAGGACCTCGACGAGACGGCGCTGGTGAAGATCCTCGCCGAGCCGAAGAACGCGCTGGTCAAGCAGTATCAGAAGCTGTTCGACATGGAGACGGTGAAGCTCTCCTTCACCGACGAGGCGCTGATCGCGGTCGCCCGCAAGGCGATCGACCGCAAGACCGGCGCGCGCGGCCTGCGTTCGATCATCGAGGCGATCCTGCTCGACACCATGTTCGAGCTGCCCTCGATGGAGGGCGTGGACGAGGTGATGATCGACAAGGACGTGGTCGAGGGCCGCAAGGAACCGATCCGCGTCTTCGCCAAGAAGCAGAAGGAAGCGCCCGGCGCGGCGTGACCTCCACAGAATCGGCCAGATAAGGGCGTCCGGAGCGATCCGGGCGCCCTTTTCGTTGATATTCGGCCCGTCGACGGGCTGGCTCGCTCCGTCGTTCCAGTCGTTTCGCGTCCGATCGGTTCACCGCAAAGTCGGCTCCAGCCATCGGCGACCAACAGATGATCTCCGATAAAGTTAATCTCGCAGACAGGTTGGCGACAACAGGTTGGGTCGTCTGTGTAACGACTAGGGGAACTAGGATGCGTATTATCACCAAGAGGCCGGAAGTTCGTATTCTTGCTGCCGTGCTGACCATGTCATCGGTTGGTGCTCTTTATGCCCAACAGCAGGATGCGGCCGATCCCAACATCGTCGTCAACGGAGCCGTGCCGACGCCGGCCGCCGCACCTGCCGAGGCCGCGCCGGCGATGACGGCCGGGCCGGAGATCAAGGGCACCATCACCGCGCGCAATGACGACAAGATCAAGGTCACGGCCGACGATGGCACCAGCACGGTCGTCGCGGTCAACGACACCACCAAGGTGCGGGGCGGCGGTCTGTTCGGCGGCGGAAAGTTCGCGACGAACGCGCTGCTCAACGGCCTGCCCGTCTCGGTGAAGACGATGCAGTCGGGCGACGGGTTGGTGGCGAGCCAGATCAACCTGCGCAAGGGCGACCTGAAGACCGCCAAGATGATCCGCAACGGCACCGCCCAGGGCTTCGACGAGCAGACCGCCGCGACGGAAGCGCTGCGCGGCCGCATGGGCGACATCGACAAGTACAACATCAAGGGCACGACCAACGTGCACTTCGATACCGGCAAGGCGGAGCTGACGTCCGAGGACAAGGCCCAGCTCTGTTCCACCGCCACGGCGGCGGAAGGCCAGGAGAACGCCCTGATGCTGGTGGTCGGCTACACCGACTCGACGGGCGGCGACGATCTCAACCAGGCGCTGAGCGAGAAGCGCGCGGCGCGCGTCATCAACTATCTCCAGCAGTCCTGCCACTGGAAGCCGTATCGGATGCTGACGCCCACGGGCATGGCCAAGGCCGATCCGCTGGCCGACAACAGCACGCCGGAGGGCAAGGCGCAGAACCGCCGCGTCGCGGTGAACATCCTTGTCAGCAAGAGCGTCGACGGGCTGTGAGCCTGAGCGGGGCGGGGACGACCCGCCCCGCAACGCCTCTTGTCGCCTGATCGCAACCTCTGGCAATCAGGGCCGTTGGCCTCGCCGGAGCTGACGACGCAGGGGGCAAGAGATTGAACGAAGCCGCGATCGATACCGGGGCGCCCGCAGAGGGCTGGCGTCGCCTGCCGCTCTATCGCTGGTGGCGGATGCGATTGGTCGGCAGCGTCGATCACGGCGCGGTGATCGCCGAGATCGTCGAGGATAGCGGCTGGTCGCCGCGCTATGCCTTCATGATCCTGATGTCGGCCGGCATCGCGGTGCTGGGGCTGCTGCTGTCCTCGCCGGCGGTGGTGATCGGGGCGATGCTCATCTCCCCGCTGATGAGTCCGATCCTGGGCCTCGGGTTCAGCCTCACCCTGTTCGATTTCGCCGAGATGCGGCGTTCGCTGACGGCGCTGGTGATCGGCAGCGTGATCGCGGTGCTGTTCACCGCTCTGGTGGTGCTGGCCTCGCCGCTCAAGGCGCCGACCGCCGAAATCCTCGCGCGCACGCGGCCCAACCTGTTCGATCTGCTGGTCGCGCTGTTCGCTGCGCTGGCCGGCACCTTCTCGATCATCCGCGGCAAGGGCGCGACCATCACCGGCGTCGCCATCGCCACCGCGCTGATGCCGCCGCTCGCGGTGGTGGGCTTCGGACTCGCGACGTGGAACCTGCCGGTGCTGGGTGGCGCCTTCGCGCTGTTCCTCACCAACTTCGTGACGATCGCGCTGTCCGCGATGATCATGGCGCGCTTCTACGGCTTCGGGCATCGGCTGACCGCGCAGCAGGGCTGGATGCAGACGATCGTGCTGCTGCTCGTCTTCGTGGCGATGGCGATACCGCTCGGCATCTCGCTCTCGAGGATCGCGCGCGAGGCCTATACCGCGACGCAGGTCCGCTCCTTCCTCACGGAGCGATACGGCGCGCGGGCGCGGGTGACCCAGCTCGACATCGATTTCGATGCAGACCCGATCGTGGTGCGGGGCGTCGTGATCGCGCCGCGCGCGGCGGTGCAGGCGGCGAGCAACGTGCGCACCGATCTGGCGGAGAAGATCGGCCGTCCGGTCAATCTGCAGCTCGATCAGGTGGCGCTCGATCCGGGTACGAGCGCGCTGGACGCGCAGAAGGTCGAACTCGCCAAAGCGCAGGAAGCGCAGCAGGCCGAGGCGCAGAGCCGCAGCGTGGCGCGACTGGTCGGCCTGGCGGCGGGCATCCCGCCTGACGACGTGGTGATCGACCGCGATCATCAGAGGGCGATCGCCCACGACGTGCCGCTACCCGGCGCCGATCTCACCACCTATCGCGCGATCGAGCAGCGTGCGCAGGCGCTGACCGATGGCTGGTCGGTCGAAATCGTGCCGCCGCTCGGCGATCTGCCTCTCATCCGCTTCGCCGACGGCGCGGACACGCTCGACGGGCCGGCAAAGGATGCCGTCACTGTCTCGATATGGGCCGCGCGGCGCTGGCATATCGCCGCCCTTTCCGTGCCGGGCCTGCCGGCGCAGGTGCCGGCGCATCCCTCGCTGGTCGAGCGGCGGGCACTGGCGGTCAAGGCGATGCTGGATGCCGCATCGATCCGCGCGGTGCCGGCACGCGGCGGGGGCGGCGGTTTCAGGCTCCAGCCGTCCCAACCAATGGACTAGGCGCTGCGCCATTGATGAAGCGGCGCGGCGCCTCCATATTGCCGGGTGAACTGGGGCGGGACTCGTACACCGCCCCCGCCGGAGACTGAATTGACCGAATCCCTTCCCGTATTGCCGCTGCGCGATATCGTCGTCTTTCCGCACATGATCGTGCCGCTCTTCGTTGGCCGCGAGAAGTCGGTCGCGGCGCTGGAAGCCGCGATGGCGGCGGACAAGAATATCTTCCTCGTGGCGCAGCTCGATCCGGCCGAGGACGATCCCGATCGCTCGGCGCTCTACGACCTCGGCGTGATCGCCACCGTGCTCCAGCTTCTGAAGCTGCCCGACGGCACGGTCCGTGTGCTCG
>BACX01000178.1 GCA_000333335.1 Sphingomonas-like bacterium B12
TTCCCCGTCGATCGAGCGCAAGCCCGATCATATCGCGATCANGAGCNNNGTGTTNCCGTGGGGCGCTTTCCCGGGCGTCGATCCCGTCCTCTCACCGGAAATGAAGTCGACCGGTGAAGTCATGGGAATCGATACCAATTTCGAAGCGGCGTTCCTGAAATCGCAGCTCGGCGGCGGCGTCGTGCTGCCGACCGGCGGCCGCGTCTTCGTTTCGGTGAAGGACGGCGACAAAGCGCATATCCTGCCCGGCGCCAAGGCGCTGGCCGGCATCGGCTTCACCATCGTCGCGACCGGCGGCACCGCCGATTATCTGACCCAGCAGGGCATCGCGGTGGAGAAGGTGAACAAGGTGGCGCAGGGCCGCCCGCACATCGTCGACATGATCAAGGACGGCGGAATCGACCTGATCTTCAACACCACCGAGGGCTGGCAGTCCCTGCAGGACAGCCGCGCGATCCGCGTGTCGGCGGTGGCGGGGAAGATCCCGTACTTCACGACGGCGGCGGCCAGCGTGGCGGCTGCGCGTGCAATCGCTGCATTGCGGGACAGGCCGCTTGAAGTGCGGCCTCTCCAATCCTACTATACTCCGCTGCCGCTTTGATCTCCCGAACACGATGAGCGTTAGGAACGGCCCGGAGGGAGGGCCGGAAAGCGGTATGATTTTGACGACGAAAGGCAGTGGGTAGGATGGCGACCGTCGAGAAGATGCCGATGCTCAAGGAGGGCTATGAGCTGATCTCCAAGGAGCTGGTGCGCCTGAAAACGATCGAGCGCCCCGAGGTGATCGACGCGATCGAGGAAGCGCGCGCCCATGGCGACCTTTCCGAGAACGCCGAATATCACGCCGCCAAGGAGCGTCAGGGCCAGATCGAGGCGACCATCGCCGATTACGAGGATCGGATGAGCCGCGCCGTCGTGATCGACCCGACCGAGCTTTCGGGCGACAAGGTGGTGTTCGGCGCGACCGTCACCCTGCTCGACGAGGACGATAAGCCGGTGAAGTACCAGATCGTCGGCCAGATCGAGGCGGACGCCAAGAAGGGCCGTATCTCGTACAATTCGCCGCTGGGCCGCGCGCTGATCGGTCGCAAGATCGGCGACGACGTCGAGGTGACGGTGCCGTCGGGCGACCGTTACTACGCCGTCGACAAGATCGAGTTCATCTGAGCTTTTAAACGATGCGCCTGCCGCCTGCGCGCGCGACGATCGCGATCGCCGCCGTCACAGCGCTCGCCTGGGCGGCGGCGGTGCTGGCGGGGCAGAGCGACCGCATCGCGATGCTCGCCGGCTTCATTCCGGCACGCGTCGGCGGCCTGCAGGTCGAGGGCGCGGCCCCGGTCTGGCTGACGCCGCTGAGTTGCACGCTCGTCCACGCCGGAATCTGGCACGTCGCGCTCAACCTGCTGATGATCGTGTTCTGCGGCCGGCTGGTCGAGGCGTCGGTGGGGCCGGGCGGGGTGATCGCCACCTATCTGATCGGGGCCTATGTTTCCTGCGCCGCGCAATATGCGGTGGCGCCCCATTCGGGCATCCCGATGGTGGGCGCGAGTGGGGCGGGATCGGCGCTGATCGGTGCCTACGCCCTGCTCTACAGCCGTCGCCGCGCGGCGGGATGGGGGCCATTTTCAGGCCAGTTCCTGCAGATCGTATGGCTGGCCGCCGCCTGGATCGGAATCCAGCTGCTGATGAATTTCGCGTCCGGCGACATACCGGGGACGCCCGACGGGGCGCTGATCGCGGCGCCTGCGCATGTCGGCGGCTTCCTGGCCGGGCTGGCGCTGGCCCGGCCGCTGCTGCTGTTCCGCTACCGCGACGCCTGAGAACGGGGCCTTAGAGGTCGTTTTCTTCGAGCAGGCGGTGCAGGTGCACCACCACATACTTCATCTCGGCGTCGTCGATCGAGCGCTGCGAGGCCGAGCGCCACGCATCCTTGGCCGAGGCGAAATCGGGATAGACGCCGACGAAGTCGATCGCCTTCAGATCCTCGAAATCGAGGCCCTGCGGATCCTTCACGCGACCGCCGAAAACGAGATGGAGCTTGCTCATGAGTGCACCTGCCGCTGCTGATTATGGGGCAGGCGCCTAAGCCCGTTTGCCGCGCCGCACAAGAGGCGGCGCGACAACGGTGGCATCGCGGATCAGCCGCGCGACTTCATGAACGTGACGAGCTG
>BACX01000177.1 GCA_000333335.1 Sphingomonas-like bacterium B12
GGGCTGTGCGGTTTCATCCGCCGATGCAGCTCGTCGGGCGCCCGCGCGCCGAGATCGAGGCGGCGCTGGCACGACCGACGCCGGACCGGCTGCTCTATGCGGCGCAGGCGCTGCGTGAGGGCTTCACCGTCGACGAGATCCACGCGATCGCCAAATACGATCCGTGGTTCCTCGAGCGCATCCGCGAGATCGTGCTCGCCGAGGAGGAGGTGCGCGCCAATGGGCTGCCGCGTGACGCTTCGGGCATGCGTCGCCTCAAGGCGATGGGCTTCTCCGACCGGCGCCTCGCCTGGCTGGCGCTGGAGAGCGCGAACCTGCGCCCCGGCACCGAGCGGATGCAGGCGCGGGGCTCCGGCCTGATCCACGATACGCTGAAGGCGATGACCGGCGGCGTCACCGAGGGTGAGGTGCGGGCGCTGCGCCACAAGCTCGGCGTGCGCCCCGTGTTCAAGCGCATCGACACCTGCGCGGCCGAGTTCGAGGCGAAGACGCCCTATATGTATTCCACCTACGAGGCGCCCGTCTTCGGCGAGCCCGAGAACGAGGCGATGCCGTCGGACGCCAAGAAGGTGGTGATCCTCGGCGGCGGGCCGAACCGGATCGGGCAGGGCATCGAGTTCGATTATTGCTGCTGCCACGCCTGCTTCGCGCTGGCCGATGCCGGCTACGAGACGATCATGGTCAACTGCAATCCGGAGACGGTGAGCACCGATTATGACACGTCCGACCGTCTCTATTTCGAGCCGCTGACCGTCGAGGATGTGCTGGAGATCCTCCACGTCGAGATGTCGAACGGCACGCTGCACGGCGTGATCGTCCAGTTCGGCGGGCAGACCCCGCTCAAGCTGGCGGCGGAGCTGGAGGCTGCCGGCATCCCGATCCTCGGCACCTCGCCCGACGCGATCGATCTGGCGGAGGATCGCGAGCGCTTCGCCGCACTGGTGACGCGCCTCGGCCTCAAGCAGCCGCGCAACGGCATCGCGCGCTCGCGGGAAGAGGCGATCGCGGTCGCCGAGCGGGTTGGCTATCCGGTGCTGATGCGGCCGAGCTACGTGCTGGGCGGCCGGGCGATGGAGATCGTCGACAGCCAGGAACAGCTCGAAAACTACATCCAGACCGCCGTGCAGGTCTCTGGCGACTCGCCCGTACTGATCGATCAGTATTTGCGCGACGCGATCGAGATGGACGTCGATGCCATCGCCGACGGCACCGATGTCGTCGTCGCGGGCGTGATGCAGCATATCGAGGAGGCGGGGGTTCACTCCGGTGACTCGGCCTGCACTTTGCCGCCCTACAGTCTCTCCGACGACATCATTGCCGAGATCAAGAAGCAGGCGGATGCACTGGCGCGCGCGCTGATGGTCAAGGGCCTGATGAACATCCAGTTCGCGGTGAAGGACAACGAGGTCTACCTGATCGAGGTCAATCC
>BACX01000176.1 GCA_000333335.1 Sphingomonas-like bacterium B12
CCTTCGCCCCGGTCGAACAGCCGCGCTACGCAGCCGGCATCATCCTTGAACATGCCGGCCACGGCGCCGCCGCCGCACAGATCGCGCGCGACGCGATGACCTTCCTCTACGACAAGCAGCGCGCGCTCGATACGCTCGCCAAGATGCAGGCCGGCTGGGGCGGCGACATCGCCACGCGCATGGCGCGCGAGAAGGCCGATTGGGCCGCCAAGCAGGCCGCGCTCGCTCAGCCGCAGGGCGCACCGCCCGATGAAGGTGACATGGGCGCCCAGGCCAACGCCACGCAACCGCCCGACAGCTCGGTCGCCACCGCCGTGGCACCGCCGGACGAGGCACCGGAAAACACGCAGGCCGGCACACCGCCCCGCACCGGTGCGGGCGTCGGCAACCAGGGGACGCCCGAATGATCCGCAATTCGCTCGTCCCCGCCCCGCTCGCGCAGCTTCCCTGGCGCGTGCTGCTGACCGTGATCGGCATCACCTTCTTCGGCCTCACCGTGCTCTATTCTGCGGCCGGCGGCAGCCTCCAGCCGTGGGCGCTGGGCCAGGGCGCGCGGTTCTGCCTGTTCCTCGGCCTTTCCATCGCCATCTCGCGCCTGCGCGAGGAGCAGATCAAACAGGCGGTCGCGCCCGCTTATGTGATCCTCTGCATCGCGCTGGTGGCGACCGAGCTGCTCGGCAAGGTGGCGGGTGGCAGCCAGCGCTGGCTCAACCTCGGCATCATCCGCCTCCAGCCATCCGAGCTGATGAAGCCGCTGATCGTGCTGACGCTCGCCCGCTTCTACGATCTTCTTCCCGCGGGCGAGATACGGCGCTGGACGGCGATCTGGCCCGCCCTGCTGCTTATCGGCGTTCCAGCGGGCCTGATCCTCATCCAGCCCGATCTCGGCACCGCGACGATGGTGACGGCAGGCGGCATCGTGACGATGTTCCTCTCCGGCCTTCCGCTGCGCCTGTTCGTCGGCGGCGCGCTCGCGACCCTGCCGCTCGGCGCGGCGGCTTGGGGGATGCTCCACGATTATCAGCGCAACCGCGTGCTGATCTTCCTCGATCCGGATCTGGATCCGCTCGGCAAGGGCTACCACATCACCCAGTCCAAGATCGCGATCGGGTCCGGCGGGATCTTCGGCAAGGGTTTCCTCAACGGCACGCAGAGCCACCTCGATTACCTGCCGGAGGGGCAGACCGACTTCGTCTTCGCCACGATGTCGGAGGAATGGGGGTTGATCGGGGGGATCGTGCTAATCCTCGCCTATCTGATGGTCGTGTGGTGGGGAATGGGCGTGGCGCAACGCGCCGAGACCCGCTTCGCGCGGCTGACGGCGTCCGGTCTCGCCACCACGATCTTCTTCTACGTCGCGGTGAACCTGATGATGGTGATGGGCCTGGCGCCCGTCGTCGGCGTTCCGCTGCCGCTCTTCTCCTACGGCGGATCGGCGGTGATGACGGTGCTGATCATCCTCGGCCTGCTGATGGCCATAGACCGCGGACAGCGCTGTTCGGGGGGAGCCTTCAGATAATTTCGCGGGAGCGAAATTAGGCGGTTTACAGCCCCCGATTCGGTTGCTAGTTGGCCGCCTCCCAACGAGGACCTTCACGGTTATCTCCGCGGTGTGGACGCATAGCTCAGTTGGTAGAGCAGCTGACTCTTAATCAGCGGGTCCTTGGTTCGAGCCCAAGTGCGTCCACCACCCCCCTTCCACTTTTTCGTCAGTGCGCACTGCCCGGCGCGACATTTCGGCCCGGTTTCGGCGCGACCCAGATCAGGGCGGCGGCGAACAGGAAGACGATCGCCGAGACGAGGAAGATATGATTGGTGGCGAGCGACGTCGCCTCGCCGTTGACGAGCTGCTCGATCATCCCACGCACCTGATCGATCCCGAAACCCTGGCCTTGCAAGGTCGTCGATACGTCGTTGCTGTTGAGCTTCGACACCAGCTCGCTGCGGGCGATGCGGGTGTCGTTATCCCACGCCGTGGTGGAGATCGACGTGCCGATCGCCGCCGCCATGGTACGCAGGAAGCTCATCAGCCCGGCGGCGGACGCCAATTCCTCCTCGTCCACGGCCGCCAGCCCGATGCTGGTGATCGGGATGAAGAAGAAGGGCAGCCCCACACCCTGCAGCAATTGCGGGATCGCCAGCGACCAGAAATCTGCCTCGCTGTTCCAGTGCGTGCGCAACAACGTCGTAGCGCCCAACCAGAGGATGCCGAAGCTCACCAGCTTGCGCGGATCGACCTTCGTGGAGAGCTTGCCGACGATCGGCGAGACGATGACGGCCGACACGCCGGTGAAGGCGGTGGCATAGCCCGCCCAGGTCGCCGTGTAGCCGAGCGAACCCTGCAGCCATTGCGGGATGATCACGGCGGAGGTGAAGAACGTACCGAACGCGAAGGCCAGCGCCACCACGCTCGCGGAGAAGCCACGATGGCGGAATACGCGCAGATCGACTGCCGGATGCGCCTCGGTCAATTCCCAGGCGCAGAACAGCGCGAAGCCGATCACGGCGATTACCGCGAGGATCGAGATGAAGCTGCTGTGGAACCAGTCGCGATCATGACCGAGATCGAGCATCACCTGCAGCGCCGCGATCCACAGCACCATCAGCGCGAGGCCCATCGCGTCGATCAGTGCGGGCTTCAGCGCCGTCTCGACCGGACGCAGCAGAATCCAGGCGCCGGCGATGCAGGCCGCCGCCACGGGCAGGTTGATGAAGAAGATCCAGTGCCACGATGCATCGTCGCTCAGCACACCGCCCAGGATCGGCCCGAGGATCGGCGCGGTGACGGTGGTCATGGACCAGAGCGCCAGCGCCTGCCCGTGCTTCTCCTTCGGAAATACGCGCATCAGCAGGGTTTGGGTCAGCGGCATCAGCGGCCCGCCGCAGAAGCCCTGCCCCAGCCGGAACAGCACGATCTCGCCGAGCGAGGTCGACATGCCGCACAGCATCGAGAAGCAGGCGAAGCCGATCAGCGCCGCGATGAACAGCTTCACGCTGCCGAAACGCGCCGTCAGGAAACCGGTGAGCGGCACGCACACCGCCTCCGCCACCGAATAGGAGGTGATGACCCAGGTGCCCTGATCGGGCGACACCCCGATCCCGCCCGATATGTGCGGCACCGACACGTTGGCGATGGTAGTATCGAGCACCACCATGAAGTTGCTGAGCGCCAGCGCGAGCGCGGCGAGCAGCAGCGGCGCCCCGCTCAGCGTGACGGATTTATCCTGCGGGCTGTCCATGGCGGCGGCCTTCCGGGTTCAGATACGGATGTCGGCGTCCATCGACAGGCCGACGCGCAGCGGATGCGCATCGAGCTCGCGCGGATCGAGGCGGATGCGGACCGGCAGGCGCTGGACGATCTTGATCCAGTTGCCCGTGGCGTTCTGCGCCGGGATCAGCGCGAAGGCCGATCCGGTGCCGCCCGAGAAACCCACCACAGTGCCGTGATAGACCACGCCCGACCCATAGAGATCCGAAGTGATCTCCACCTTCTGCCCGGATACGACATGGGCCAGCTGCCCTTCCTTGAAATTGGCATCGACGTAGAGCTGGCGGATCGGCACGACCTTCATGATCGCCGCCCCCTGCGCCAGCCGCTGGCCGACCTGCACGTTGCGATTGGTGACGACGCCGTCGACGGGCGCGCGGATCACGGTGCGCGACAGATCGAGGCGCGCCTGATCGACCTTCGCCTGCGCCGCCTGCACGTCTGGATTGGTGACAACCGTGGTGCCGTTGATGAGCGCCTGGTTGGCGGCCAGATCGCCCCTCGCGGCATCCTTTGCGGAGATCGCCTGTTGGAGCGCGGCGCGGGCATTGTCCGCACTACCCTTGGCGGCAGCGTAGGAATTGATCGCCGATGTCAGTTCATCGGCCGAGACGGCGCCGCTGGGCGCCAGCTTCTTGCGGCGATCGAGATCGATCGAGGCTTTCTGCAACGCGGCCTGCGCGGACGAAAGCTGCGCCTGCGCTCCCGCGATCGCCTGATCCTTGGCGGCCAGCATCGAGGCGAGCGAGGTGCCCGTCGCACTGGTCTGCCCGAACTGCCGCTTCGCCTTGGCGAGCGCGGCCTCCGCATCGGCGAGCGCGATCCGGGCATCGGAATCATCGATGCGGACCAGCACATCGCCCCGCTTCACGGTCTGCGCGTCGGACACCAGCACCTGCGCCACCTGCCCCGCCACCATCGGCGTCACCTGCGCCGTGTCGGCACCGACATAGGCATTGTCGGTGCTGACGTGATGACTGCCGACGAGGGCATACCAGCCGCCATAGCCGACGCCGGCGAGCAGCACCGCGCCGCCGATGCCGAGCAGGGCCTTGCGACGTTTCGGATTGCCCTGCCTAGCAGGAGCGGCAACGTCATGCGTGGGATCGGCCTCAGCCATGATGGGTCTCCGAAGTAACGGCGCCGGCATCAGCGCTGGATGTGGGGGTGGAAATCGGAGCGACGGCCCCGCCGCCGAGTGCCTTGACCAGCGCGACGTCGAGCGTGAAGGCACGCGCCTCTAGATCGACGACGATCCGCTGCTCGGTCAGCACGCTGTTCTGCGCGGTCAGCACGGTCAGATAATCGGACAACCCGCCTTCGTAGCGCTGGCGGGCGATATCATAGGCCTCCCGCGCGTCTGATAGCGACTGGCGCGATTGCGAGAGTTGCTCGGCGAGTTTGGACTGGCTCGTCACCGCATCGGCGACATCGTGGAAGGCACCCGCGACCGTGCCATCATAGGTGGCGACGGCCTCGTCATAGGTGCCGCGCGCGACCCGATACTTGCCCTTGATCTCGCCGCCGTGGAAGATCGGCAGGCTCACCGCCGCGCCCGCATTGCCGTAGCTGCTGCCCGACAGGAACAGGTTGGAGATGCCGAGCGACTGGAGCCCGATCAGCCCCGACAGGCTGACAGAGGGATAGAAATCGGCCCGCGCCGCCTTGATCCGCTCGGCACTCGATTCCACCCGCGCCCGCGCCGAGACGACATCGGGCCGACGGCCGATCAGATCGGTGGTGACGTCCGCCGGCACGGTGCGCGCGGCGAAGCTCAACGTTGGCCGCTGGATGGTCAGCCCGCGATCCGGCCCGGCCCCCAGCAAAGCGGCGATCCGGTTCTTCGTGAGCGCGATCGACTCCTCGATCGCGGAAAGCTGCGCCCGCTCGGCGGGAACGGCGGAATCGGCCTGCTTGAGTTCGGCCTTGGTATCGAGCCCGATGGCGACGCGGTTGGCGACCAGCTTCTGCGTGTCGAGCCGCAGTTGCACCGCATTCACCTCGACATCGCGCTCCGCATAATAGCGCGCCAGATCGGCGTAGGCGCTCGCGATATTGGTCGAAAGGAGCAGGCGCGCTTCGGCGACGTCCACCGCCGCGGCCTGCACATCGGACGTCGCGGCGCGGAGATTCGCGCGGTTCCTGCCCCACAGATCGAGATCGAAGCTGAAATCGAGCGAGGCGCTGGCGG
>BACX01000175.1 GCA_000333335.1 Sphingomonas-like bacterium B12
CGATAGCGCCGCAAAGCGAACAGGCCCACGCCCGACAGCAGGGCGATGATAGCCAAGGCGGCACCACACCGATGAAGCCAGCGCGGATGTCTCAAATGTCTTGCCTCGCGGGCGAAAGGGGCGGCGATCGCAAGTTACGGTCCTCGCCTGTTTCAGTCGAAGAACGAGCCGCTTGAAACAGCTTCCATCCTAGAACCAGCATGACCAGAAGACCGAGTACGACCCACGTCAGGTTTCCGAGAAGATCGGCAATCGCCTCGACCTTGTCGCTGAACTGCCTGCCCAGCGACACATAGATCGCCACCCAAAGAAGCTCGCCGATGATATCAAGAATCAAGAACCTCGGCCAGCTATAGGCGGTCAGTCCGCTCGTAATATTGATCCACGGTCCCAGCGGGCCGACGAGCCAGCGACTGAAGAAGATGCCGGCAGCGCCCCATGTCCGCGAGAATGTCTCGGCCTTTGCGATCCGGTCTGCCGCACCGAGTTTCGAGGCCAGAGGCCGGCCGCCCCATCGTCCAAGGCCATATCCGATCTGGTCTCCGACGACCGCGCCGGCGGTCGCGACCAGGATCACCGGGCCATAGTCGAGATCGCCTTGCGCGACGAAGGAACCGACGGCGATCAGCAGCAGGGAATCGGGAAATGGTGCGCCGGCGGACGTGATCGCGAGAATGCAGAAGAGCGCCGGCAGGCCATAGGTACCGAGCAGCCCGATCAACTCGGCGTTCATGGCCGCACTCTCGGCGGGGGTGGGGGCGGCGGATAAGGCGGGCGCGCATGTATAATCGCATATTGGAGTGCCGCGCGTAATTGATCGACGCTGCGGCCCTGGGCCCGCGCGACGGTGCCAGAGGTCTTTTGTCGGGTGGCGGGCCCGGCGGAAGGCCGATCGCCATGAACAATATGTGGGGCGGGACATGGTAGGAGTGGGCGACGAAGCCGACCGACATCCAGCCTTCGATAGGCTCGTCGCGATGCTGGTTCCAGTAAAGGGCGTCGCGCACGACATGGAAGACATGGAAGCCGGTGAAGGCCAAGGCCGCTGCGAAGGCGAAGGCAAGCCATTTGCGGCCGCTCGATCCGGTCATGGTCGCTCCGGCTTTTCGTCTGCACTGGCAGCGTCGACATCCTGCACCTGCAGGCTGTGCCGCTCGACCATGCGCACCGCCTTGTCGGTCGCTTGCTTCGTGTCACCCGCAAGCTTCTTGATCTCGCTCGCGACGACCGCGAAGCCACGTCCTGCGGTACCGGCGCGAGCCGCTTCGATCGTCGCATTGAGCGATAGCAGGTTCGTCTGCGTGGCGATCGTGGATATGCTTGCGACGACCTGACTGAGGTCGTTCACGGTCGACCGCAGTGCGGCTTCGCGCTGCTCGAGCGCGCGCTCGAGACTGACTTGCTGGGTGACGTCCGTCGCGATCTTGAGGATGCGGCGGATTTCACCCTTGCGGAAAAGAGGATTGTAGGTCGCCTGCAGCCAGAGGTCAGTCCCGTCACGCCTGCGGCGCGGGTAAACGCCCCGATCGAACTGCCCCGAACGGAGGCGTTGCCAGAATTCCCCATAAGCCTTCGATCGGGCATAGTCTGGGCTGCACATCAGTCGGTGGTGCTGTCCGACCAACTCATCCAGGCGGTATCCGACCAGCTGGAGAAACGTATCGTTCGCCCAGGTGATGATCCCTGAAGGCTCGAATTCGATTACGGCCTGGGAGCGACAAACGGCATCCCAGGCCGCACGACAATAAGCGTCGCTAGGATGATTGTCGGATGTCGTCTTGTCGGTGGTCATCGCGTTTCCTGTCGTTGAGCAGGCATCAAAGCGTGGAAACGCGTGCGCCTCCCGATCCGCGCCAGCTTCAAAATCGTGTTATCAAGGTGACCCCGGCGATCATCAGGGCTGCGCCGACCGCCCGCATCGGGTTCATGGCATGCTGTTCCATCCGCAATAGGCCGAAATGATCGATCGCAAGGCTGGCGAGGATGTTGGCGGTGATCGTAATACCGTTGACCGGTCCTGCGCCGAGCTTCTGGATCAAGATGAAACCGGCGAATACGGCAACAGCGCCGACGATCCCGCCCAGCGGCGCCCACCAGGGCATCGTGGCGAGATCGCCCGCTGTCGGCAAAGGCCGCGGCATGCAAACGAACAAGGCGAGGGTCAGCGCGAAGACCAGCATGAACGACGTCGCCGTCGCCAACCAGGGATTGACGAGCGACTTGTTGAGCTGGCCGCCCATGGCAGCGCCAGCAGCCTGCAGCATGCCGGCGATGAAGATGAAGGGATAGGCCCAGCCGTTCATCGAATATCTTCCTTCAGCCGATGAGGATCCGAAGTCCAAGCGCGCCGACCAAAGCGGGTATCATTGTCACCGCCCCGACCTTGAGAAAGCTCCAGAAGCCGACATCCTCGCCCTCGCGGCGGATGACCTGCAGCCAGAGGATGGTCGCGAGCGAACCCGTGATCGACAGATTGGGCCCAAGGTCGACGCCGATCAGCAACGCATCGACGATCAATCGCGGCGGATGTGCCTGCGCGACCGCCGTACTCGCGACCAGCCCGGCCGGCAGATTGTTCATCGCGTTGGAGCCAAATGCGAGGATAGAACCAGCCGCAGCCGCACCCTCATCGGGTGTAGCGGCCAGATGCTGGAGGCCGGCCGCGACGTGTCGGATAACGCCTGTACAATCGAGTGCCTCGACCAGGATGAACAGGCCGGCGACGAGCGGCAATATGCTCCACGAAACGGATCGTGCGAGGGCGATCGGCGACCGCCGCATGAAAGCACAGACGCCCAGCGTCGTAGCCAGCCCCGCCAGGCATGTCGGCAGACCGAGGGGCAGGTTCAGCGCCGACATCGCGAGAAGAAGCAGGGCTGTGGCGCCGATCCCGGCCAGCGCAGCCTTACCACCGCTCGACAGAGGCGCTCGCTCGACGTCGCATTCGCAATGCCCGGCAAGTCGCTTCCGCTCGGCATAACGCAAAGCGAGATAGGTGATCCCGATCGACGCGAGCGACGGGAGGGCGAAAGACGCGAACCACTGGCCGAGTGGCGGCATCTGGCCGCCATAGAGGACGAGGTTGGCCGGGTTTGAGATCGGCAATACGAAGCTCGCCGCGTTGGCGATGAGCGCGCAGGCGAAAAGCAACGGCAACGGCTCGGCCTTTGCCTTGCGCGCGGCAGCATAGACGGCCGGTGTCAGCACGACCGCCGTCGCATCGTTGGACAGGAACGTCGTGGTCACGATGCCCGTCGCGTACACCAAGCCGAACAACCGCGCAGTCGATCCTCTGGCATGATTGGTCGCGGTCGCGGCGACCCAGTCGAACAGGCCCTGCTCACGCGCCGTCTCCGACAGCAACATCATGCCGATCAGGAAGAGATAGACGTCCAGTCCCTTGCCGACGGCTTGTGCCGCCGCGGCGGGAGGCATGAGGCCGAAGACCAGCAAGCAGGCGGCGCCCAGTACGGCCCATATGGCTTCGGGCCAACGAAACGGGCGCACGATCACGCCAGCCGTGGACGCCGCACACACCCCCCACGTGACGCCGACCGCAAGGCTCACCAGTCGCACCCATTGCGATTGGGACCAAGCTGAGTGCCGAAAAGCCCCGCCTGTGGCCAGGCACCGATCGCGTGCGCGGTGTGGCCAAGCGCGACGGGCAGGCCGCGCTTAGGCGTCGCATCGACATCGCGGGCGAGGACTTCGATCACATCCGACGCCTCGCCGCAGTTGACCGTCACGCGGTGCAGACCGGGCTTCGCAAGTTCGATCGATGCGCGCCAGAGGCCGTGTGAATCCTCGACCATTTCACGTTGTGCTTGACCTGCGACGCGCGCGACCATCGGTTCGCGCGAGGAGCCGAAGCGGCGTGCCACGACGCGGATGTAGCCGGGACGCGGCACATGCCGCTCATTCGACGGATCGGTGATGAGGCGGATGTCACAAGGCGAGACGATCTGAACGAACGGCCACTCGCCCCATAGTGGTTTGAAGCGCCAGCTCGGCACGCCTTTGTGCACGCAGACAATCGAGAAGCCCGGCCGGCCATCGCCTTCCTCGATCTGGCCGGTCGAGCGCGTCGCAGCATAGATGGTGCGGCCGTCGTTCAGCAGCTCGTTATAGTGCGTGTGCCCGGTGTCGACGAATGGGACGCCGCCCTCCGCGATCGCGCGGGCGACGGCGTCGCCGTCGACCGAAAGATCTTCAGGATAAGCGTGCATGAAGACCAGAGGGATCAACTGCTTCGTTCGCGCTCCGGCAATCTCGCGCAGCAGACGGTGTCGATGATGGGCCGACAAGCGGAAATCCGGGCCGCCCGCACCCGCCGAAACAAGATCGAGGAAGATCAGCCGGTGACCTGCGATCGTCTCGGCTTCGGGCCGGTTCGCTTCCGGTATGGCCGCACGGTAGATTGAAAGATCACCGGGCTCGAAATCGTGATCGCCCGGGATCATCCGCCAAGGCGTGCGCAGGGGCACCAGTCCGTCGAGGATCTGGTCATATTGTTCTTTGGTACCATGGTTGGCGTTGTCACCCGGCAGGTAAACGAAGTTCGCCTGCGTGCTGAGATTGTCGTTGATCTCCGACACGATGGCGTCCAGCCGCGCGCGGCTTTGAAAGCCATCGGCCTCATCCATGTGGAGGTCGCCGATGTGGGCCCAGCAGATCGACTGGTTCATGCCTTACCCTTTTTGTTGGACGGGGTCCCTGCGCAAGCAGGCCGAAGCAGGGCCGCAAAGCCAATCCAGAGCATGACCGAGGCGATGGCGAAGCTGCCGAGAATGAAGAAGGCGGCACGATAGCCCAGCATCTGCGCGATCCACCCGCCGATCGCGGGTGAGAGGCTGGCGCCGACCCCTTGCACCGTCATGACCGCCCCCTGGCCGACATTCACCCGCCCCGTACCGTCAAGCAGGCAGGCTACAAGACCCGGCACCGCGACGCTCTGGAGACCCGCGCCGATGCCGTCGAGCGCCTGGACCGGCCAGACGCCCCAATACTCGATGAAGGAGCCCGCGAGATAGCCACGGAGTGGCAAAGCGAGGAAGGAGATCAGCAGGACCAGCCAATAACCCTTGTTGGACGCCATGCGCATGGCAACAAGGCTGGCGAGGATCATCACCGCCTGCGCGACGACCACGGTCGTCGCCGTGAACATCGCAGGATTGCCTTTGCCGGCGCCGACGACAGCCAGACCGTAAAGTGGCAGCATCGCGCCATTGCCGAGGTGAAAGCAGGCGAGGCAGGCGGCGAGGATCAAAAGCGGCTTGTTGCGCATCAATACCTTGAAGCCTTCGGCGCGGCCTGCTTCCTCGTCGGCCTCGTCCTTTGCCTCGAGCCCGCGAGCAGCCTGGTGGTCGATCGTGCGTTCCGGGATCGACAGCACCGACACAATGGCGAGCGCTCCGAAGGCGGCGGCAAGCCAGAAGATGGCCGGCATTCCGAATTTCCAGCCCAGCCATCCCGACAGGCCCGCACCGATCATGTTGCCGGCATGGTTCCAGGCCTGGTTGCGACCATTTTGCGCGTTGAAGCCTTTTTGCCTGACGATGCCGAGCGTCATGCCGGCGACAGCCGGGCCGATCGCGGCTCCGGCAATCGCTGTCGCCACCTGGCTGGTGGTGACCACGAACACCGATTGCGACAGCAGTATCAGAAAGGATGCGAGCACCGTGCAGATGCCCGTGACCACCACGACCCAGCGCTTGTGCTTCGTATGATCGATGAAGGCGCCGGCGGGTGCCGTCATGATCATGCCTGCCACGCCACCCGCGGTCATCACCGATCCGATCGGGCCGGTAGCCCAGCCGCGCTGCTGTAGGAAGACGCCCAGGAAGGGACCGATGCCGGCCTGCATGTCAGCCATGAAAAAATTGAGCGCCTGCAACGATCGCCGAGCGCGACGGTGGTCGTTCGCCGAACTCGCATCATGCGGTCCGGCGGGCGCGGTGACGCTCGCCATGATTGATCCCTGTTAATTTCAGCGTTGAAACTAAGGAGGCGGCAAAAGGGTGCCGATGAACTTTCGGCAATCAATGAAGGCCGCTGATAGGCACGCCTCCTTCCATCTCTACCCGGCCGACGCAGAGTTCGACCAAGTCGAGGGGTTATTAATCTCGATGGTTGCACGGGGGGGGGGGGGGGGGCGAAAAATTACCTCGCGGCATTGACGGTGTATCGCCGCCCAGCGGTAGTTGGGGCGGTGGACCCTGCAGCGGACGCCCCTGCGGTGCGGGTTGGGTAACTGCCCGTGCAGGATCTAACAGGAAGCTCGCTTGGACGAAGCCATCGTCGAAGCGACCTCGGAGCGTTGCCGTTGCACCGATGATGAGTACCGGGCGTTCGGCGCCAAGACCGGTGTTGACCAGGGTTCTGCCGTTCGCATCCTGAAGCACGAGCTTGTTGCCATACGCCTCGACGGCGCGACCATGGAGCGTGATGGGGCCGGCCAGGGCAATCGGCCCGGCTCCCCCGACCCCGTCAATCAGCAGCTGCCTTATGACCGCGACCACCACTCGCACGCGCGTGCTCCTTCTTCTATCATCCAGATCGTTCATTGTCTGGCTGCTGATGAGCCAACGATAGGGAGTCGCAACCGACGCTTGCTGAACCGTCTCATTCAGTTTCGGTTTAGCGGGCGTTGTAACTAAGCCATTGCCATGGTTCAGTCGTGGTCTTGGTGTTTCGCACCGCTCTCTCGTATTTTAGGGGGCGTCTATACCCGCCGGTAATCCTAACCATGCTCGATGGCTTGGCAGCAAGGAAAGAGGCGCAGTCGGAGCGCGACGGGAAAATGGACCAGCGCAAAATGTCGGAATGGGAAGCCGCGATGCGGGTGAAAGCGCGAACGGGCAGTCTCGCTCCCGTTCCGATCTACACCACCGTCCGGGGCACGCCCCCAAAATTTCAAGATCGCGTTACGACCGACGGTCATGAAATGTCGAGGGTGAAAGCTCAGACTCGTTCGGCAGCGATACTTCCGCCAGATACCGTGTAACCTGGGTGCCAAAAACCGGTATGGCTTTGCAGACGCCTCCCGCCTGGACGGCGGGCACCAAGCTCGGGCATCGGCGTTTATGTTAGAGACCGGCAGCAATCGGGAGCATATGTGAAGGATTCCGATCTTGTTCCAGGACGTCTCCTTCGAGCCCCGGGACCCAGCAAACGGGAAACCTCTTTTTTGGGCCCTCAAATCGACGCCCCTTCATTCGAAGAGGTTTTGTCGTCGGACGCTCCGCTGATCGTCCTGCAGAGGGCG
>BACX01000174.1 GCA_000333335.1 Sphingomonas-like bacterium B12
TTTCCAACACGACGATCGTGTTCGGTTTGGCGGCCGCGACCGCCTCGATCAGCGCATCCTGACCTTCCGGCAGGGTGAGGCTACCGTCCGCGCCCTCGGACTGCCAATGCGTGGCGAAGACGATCGCGACATCGGCGTGGGCGGCGAAGGCGGCCGCCTCCTCGGGCACATAGCCGCTGTCATAGTCGATGTTCGCCTTGGGGAGCGCGGTCTGCAGCGCCTTGAGCGGCGACGACGGCATGTAGAGCTGCTTCGCCCAATTGGCCATGATGCCGCGCCCGCCCAGCGGGATCAGCATCACCGGCCCGGCGGGCGTGACCTGGCTCGATCCTCCGCCGGAGATCACGCCGACATCGGCATGGCCGCCAATCACCGCGATCGACTTCGCCGATGCGAGCGGCAGGAGATCGCCTTCGTTCTTGAGGAGCACGATGCCGTCCGCCGCCACCTGGCGCACCGCTTTGGCATGGGCGGCGTAATCGATATCGCTCTCCGCGAGCGGCGCGTCGGCGCCGATCGCGGAGAGCGAGCGCAGGATACGGCGAACGGCGTCGGATACGCGTGCATGGGGCACCCGGCCGGCGGCGACCTCGGCCTGCAGCGGCTTGTCGAACCAGACCTGTTCGTCGAGCTGCGATCCGGATTGCTGGTCCAGCCCCTTGGCGAAGTAGGAGACGTCGTGGACGGCGCCCCAGTCGACATCACCCAGATAGGGTGACGGGCTGATCCCCACCAGCCGCTCAATCTCGCCGGTGGGGATCAGCCCGTTAACTCCATCTAGACCGCGCTCTGGAGGACTAATCGGCAGTGTTGCTTTGGACGGGATAGAATTGCTCTGCGTCATATAAAGGCATTGTAGGAACGACCGCTTGATTCTCGTTGCGGTCTATCCGCTTTCGCTGCTGGGGCGTCGGTCGACGATCAAACTTTAGTCTTAATTAGGGGGTGCAGCATACCGCAATTAGCAAATCCTCAACCGCTGCATGGATTAAGTCTCTCCGGGAGTGGTCGGATAGGCAATGACGAACTGGATGGTCTTTTCACGGCAGCCGGATGTCGTTCTAGCTCAATATGCCGAACTGAAGCGACAGGTTCCGCTTCTATATGCCTTGCTCGCGGTAAGCGCGTGCGCGGTCGGCTACACTCACTATGCCCTCGCGCCAGCATGGACAACATTGGGCTTTCTCGGAGCCCTCGTGACGGTGTGCGTTTGGCGCATTGCATGCTGGCTGGCGGCGCCGGCTGCGGACTCGATCGGTGTTGGCCAAGCGCGCACGCAACTTGTGCGCACGACGATCTTGGCAGGCGTACTCGGCTTCGTCTTCATTACCTGGTCGCTGGTCATCGACCATTATGGGGGGCCGGCCGAGCGTGGTCACGTTGCGCTGTTCATTGCCGCGACGGTAATCGGATGCATCTTCTGCCTCGTCCATCTGCCGCAGGCCGCGATGCTCGTGACCGCGATCGTCACTCTTCCCTACCTGCTCTACTATGTTCTGCGCGGTGATCCGATCTTCATCGCGATGGCACTGAACATTGCCTTGGTGACAGGGGTAATGGTGAGGGTGCTTCTCAACAGCTTTCAGGGCTTCACGGCGATGATCGAGTCGAAGTCGGCTTTGGCGGCGAAGCAGGATGAAACCGAGCGCCTCAATGCGGAAAACGCGCGGCTCGCGCATACTGATATGCTGACCGGCCTGCCCAACCGCCGCTTCTTTTTCAACCGGTTGGAGGAGGCGCTCAATGCGGCGCGGATGACGCGCGCTCGGATCGTCGTCGGCGTCCTTGACCTCGACCGCTTCAAGCCGGTCAATGACACCTATGGCCACGCAATGGGGGATCGATTGCTCACTGAAGTGGGGCGACGGCTCATGGGGGTAGCCTCGGCCGAAACGCTGCTGGCGAGGCTTGGCGGTGACGAATTCGGCATCCTCTTGACGGGCGATGTCGCGGACAGTCAGGCGCTTGGCCAGACGATTTGCGACATGCTTGCCGTGCCGTTCGTGATCGATGGCCAGCGGATCAATCTTGGATGCTCGGCGGGTCTGGCGGCCTATCCGGACGCCGGATCGTGCGTCCATGAACTATTCGATCGATCGGATTATGCGCTGTATCACGTGAAAAGTAGCAAGCGCGGCGGATGCGCGCTCTTCTCGATCGATCACGAGACGTTGATTCGATCGGAGCGTGCTATCGAGGCCGCTCTCCAAGCTGCCGATTTTGAAGCAGAGCTGAGCATTTGCTATCAGCCGATCATGTGCGTGCTCACGCATTCAGTCATTGGCGTCGAGGCTCTGGGTCGATGGAACAGCCCCTCGATCGGCGCGGTGCCACCCGACCGTTTTATCACTACGGCCGAGCGGCTGGGGATGATTCATTCGCTGACACTGGCACTTTTCGCCAAGGCGTTGTCCGAGTTCGCGCAAATGCCCGAGGACTTCCGCCTGTCTTTCAATCTGTCGGCCTACGACATTACTGCTCCCGATTGCCTCGATCGCGTGAAGCAATTGGTGTTGACATCGGGCGTTGATCCGGCCCGTTTAACGTTCGAACTGACCGAAACGGCGCTCATGCGAGACTTCAACGCGGCGGTCGAGGGCATCACGGCGCTGCGCGCCCTCGGTGCGCAGATTGCGCTGGACGATTTCGGCACCGGCTATTCGAGCCTCGGCTACCTTCGGCAGCTTCCGCTGGATACGGTCAAGGTGGACGGTAGTTTCACGTCGAACATCGAAGAGGCATCAGGGCGCACGATCCTGTCGGCTATCCTCGGTCTGTGCCGGACGCTGGGTCTCGAATGCATCGTCGAGGGCGTGGAGAGCGAGATGCAGTTAGCCGCTTTGAAGGGCCTCGGGTATCGGAGGGCGCAGGGATACCTCTTCGCGAGGCCCATGCCGCTTGCCGCCTGTTTGGACTGGCAGCGCGCAGCGATACTGCCGTCCTTCAGTGAGTCGGAGGTCGCATGAACGTCGAGGCATCCGTATGAGGCTCGATGTCGCATCATCCAAGATCAGTCGGTCTGCTTGACCGTGGTGCTGATTGGCAGGCGGTATTCCAGTAGGCGCTCTTCTAGCCTCGAAGCAGATGCTATGACGGGCTCAGGATCGCTGTTGAGCGATGTGCATCGGAGTGACAGACCTCAAAAGATCGGCCCTGCCATTGTCAGCAAGTTATCGATGAATCGACGTGGTAGCGATCGTGACGCGACCACGGTCGCATCGATCTCCGTCGCGTCCGCCAGCCATTCCTGCTGGCGCTTGCTGACGGCCGCGTTGAGATCGGACGACGCGAAAAGTATGTTGTTTTCAAAATTGAGATCCAGGCTTCGGCGATCCATGTTGGCCGAGCCGACTAGCGCCAGATGACTATCAACGACCAGCGTCTTGGCGTGCAGGAGGCCGCCGCGAAATTCGTGGATGTGAACTCCAGCCCTTGCGAGCACAGGATAATAGGCCTTGCTGATCGCTCCAAGGATCCGGCTGTCATTCCGACGAGGAAAGACGATCGTGAGATGGACGCCGCGCCGGGCGGCAGCCACGATCGCGTTGAGCAGGGGCGGGTCCGGTGCGAAATACGGCGTGGTGATAACCACGCGTTGGCGCGCAGCGGCAAGCAGGGCCACAAATATGTCCGTCATCGTGGCGCGAGGCGACAGCGGTCCCGTTCCCACAGCAATGGCGGCAAAGCCGTCGGATTCCGGCGTGGGAAGATCGTTTGCGAAGATCGGACCCATGTCTTCGCCTGTCTCCGCCATCCATCCCGAAGCGAAGATCAGATCGGCCTGCCTAGCGACCGGTCCCTGATAGCGGATCAAAATGTCGACCCATGGTGCAAATGTGCGCTTCGGTAGAAAGGCCGCGTCTGCGCAGTTCTGGCTGCCACACCATGTGGTGTCGCCGTCGATCACGACGATCTTGCGATGGTTGCGCAGATCCGTGCGATGGCCGGCAACAAGACCGAGGCCAAGCGGAGCGGGTAGCGACGCGCAAAGTTGTGCGCCGGCCTCACGCATCGCCCTCCAATGCTTTGAACGGATTAACCCGCGAGAGCCGATCGCGTCCGCGACAATGCGGCAGGCAATGCCGCGCGCCGCCGCGCGGCACACGGCATCGACCACCTTCAGTCCGTTATGATCCGCCAGCCAGATATAGAAGGACAGGTGCACGGTACTGGCGGCAGCATCGATATCCGCCACGATCATTTCGATCGCCTCGTCCGCGCTGCCGGCAAGCTTCGCTTTGTTGCCGACGGAGACAGGCCAGCGGGCTGCTGCTTCACAGGTACGCAACGGGTTCACGATCTCTGGATCAGCCATACAGCCGCCTGCTGGAGGAGCATAAGGCAGCAGCTTCTCGTAGGCGCCGCGGCTGCGTCGCCTAAACGCCGTCGAAATCCACGGTTCGCCCAACAGGAGGTAGAGGATCGTCGCAATTCCTGGCAACGCCAGGAGAAGGAGGAGCCAAGCAGCGCGAGAATAGGCATCGCGCCCCTGCAGCGCGACGGCGCGAACGATCACGGCGATGTGGATGATAGCGAGCGCCAGCCACAAAGCCTCTTTCACGCTAAACATCTTTCGGCACCTGCGCTGAAACCAGACTGTGTGCCAAGATAGCTTCGGACTACGGAAAAATCAGCATTCTCTCACTATCTGCCTGCCGCTTCCGCAACAGTTCTCCGTGCTATCGTGCTCGGATGTGTCGTCCCGCCCGTCCCCAGCGGAGCGGGGGCCCCGAGGTTCGTTGAAGGCGATTTTGCAAAGTCTTAACCGGTCGATCATCGGATCTTAGCAAATGCCAATTATAACGAGGTCATGGTTTTTGCTAAACTTTCATCAAAGCGATCGGAAGTCCTCTTTTATTCGCCTCCTTCGAGGGCCGAAGACGAGGATGCTCGCCAGAACGCCGTTATGGCTTCCGGCGCGATGCGGTACCGGAATGATGAGCGGCTGCTTGCTTTGGCGCAAAAGGCTGCAGCTACAGTTGGAACGAGCATGGCGGCCATCTCGGTCATTGATGGTGAAACTCACCGTTTTCTTGCGACTGCCGGCTTCGAGGGACACGACTTGCCCCGCGCTATATCTCTGTGCGCACACACCATCCAGGCTCCGGCCGGCGACCTTTGGATCTCAGACCTCGTCGCTGACCAGCGCTTCGCAGGCAACCCGCTTGTCCTGTCGGCGCCGTATCTGCGATCTTACGCGGGGGTCGCGCTTCGCGGTCCGGCAGGCCATCGTCTTGGCGCACTCTGCGCGCTCGGTGTCGAAGCCATTACAATACAATCAGGGCGCGCGCGGGGCGGTTTGATCGGTCTTGCCGGTGAGGTGGAAGTTGTCCTCGCCGCCGCTTGAATCCCTGAAGCTGTCGATCCTTTTTCCGCTCGGGAAGTCATGCTCCAATTGCGCACAGCTCGGCAAAGTTTGCCAGTTCGATGTCGTGCCGGGCGTTGCAAGTTTACGCGGACTGCGCAGATCGCTGCTGACCGTTCCTCGGGGGAGCACCCATTCTAAAACCTTGGTATTCCCTCGCAGTTGACGCTCGTGGAAGCGATCGAGTGTGAAGTGTGGCCTATCGGGATCAATCCCGCCAAAGGCGACAGCAAGACACCGACTTTGCCGGTGAGGCCGAGCTTGCGGGCGTGATCGGATGGAAGGAGTCTCACGGTCGGCCGTGCCAGAGGACCGTCCAGCAATATGGGTGTCGCAACTTGAAACAGCCGTTTCCGCACAGGGCGGCCTCGCAGCAGGATATGCATGCGCTCCGATCCCAGATCGACGGTTCCTGATGCTGCGGCGATACCGAGCGGGCTCGATAGCCTGAAACGACGGACCTCGAACGGGCCGCCCGCGCTTTGCAGCGTCACGGCAGCGCAGGTAACCGGAGCCCCATTGTTCGAAGACGCAGAGGCGCCCACTGCGCGTAGGAGATCCCCTCCCAGGATCCAGGCAGCCCGACGTGGCAACACCGCGCCGGTTGCCCGAATATCAATCAAGCCAGTCGCCCGACCGGCAGCCTCATGAACGGAGCGTCCATCGCCTTTCACATCCACGGAGAAGTCAGTTCGGGCGTTCGGCCCGAGGGCCTGGCCAATTGGCGTCTCGATGAGGCGTACGCCACGCGCCTTCACGACCATCGCGAGGCGAGGGACATCGCGGCGGCCATCAAGGCTCGCATTCGCCTCCAGGAAGCCGCCATAAAGCCGAGAGCGGAACCGTGTGAAGCGCAGCGACCCATTGTCCAATTGAATGTCCGTTTCGAGCTGCTCCAGAGGTAAGGCAAAACCAGAAACATGCGTCGCGGTGAGCGATATCGTAAAGTCAGCAGCTCTGAGCCGGGCCAAACCAAAAGGAGCGTCGGGGAGCAGCCATCGCCCGGTGCCGGACGCTTGCACTGCACCTGACGTGGAGCGCGCGCGAACGCGCGGCGGTATCGGAGCCAACAAGGCTTCAATGTCCGCCCGCGTCAGGGTCTGCGCATTGAAACGCGCATGGATGCGCCTTCGCGCTTCGCCATGGTCGGACCGGATCTCGCCCCGGATCACGCTGGCCCCAAGCTCGCCGTTGACGTTGTTGAACGCGTAATGGGTGCCGTCGGTATGCGCGCTGGCTGCCAGTCGATAGGGCGCGGAGTTTGGTACGAGCAGATGGAAGAGGTAGCCAAGGTCGGCGAGATTCGGGCCGCTTGCCTGAAGGGCGAGGTCGAAGCCCGTCAGATTAAAGGCATCACCGCTGGTGCCATTGGCATGAACCTGTGTCGCCCCATCGGTCATCGACGCCGACAGGGGCCAAGGCCGGCCGACTGCGACGCCGTGGATCGGACCGCCGACAATGTTGGCCGTGATGGGATATCGGGCCATGGTGCCGTTGCCGCGCAGGGCAAAGGGCATTTTTCCTGCCGGCGCCATCGTGAAGCGCCCGATGAAATGAAGGTCCCGGCCATGATCCACGAAGTCGATATGACCGTTCGTGATCTGAAATGCCCGGACGCCACGCAGCGGCTCGAAGGCTGGTCCGCTGCCGGGCGAGCTGCTGAAGGTCCAGTTGTTGATCCTTGGCGCGAAGCGGATCAGATGGAGGTCGAGCCCATCGGCCGAAACATCGCGCAGGCGAACGCTCGCATGCCACAGAGCCCAAGGGTCCAGCCCGAGGCGCAGGACGTCGGCTTTCGCCAAATAGCCTCCACGCAATTGAGAAGGATTGTCGACGACCACTCCGCGAAAAGTCAGGCTCGGATGGGATGAGACGAGCTTGGCGTCCAACCCGGCAAACCGGATATTCCGGTGCAGCCTCATCGAAGCATATCGCGCGACGCTCGGTCCAACGCACCA
>BACX01000173.1 GCA_000333335.1 Sphingomonas-like bacterium B12
TAGTATACGCGAGGCCTCCCAGACGAGAAGTGGACGGGGGAGCCATTTATTATGCCTGGTTCTGAATTGCCCGCGAATGCGCCCCCAGCGCCAAGTTCGACACCGGGGGCGCACCCCTTTCGGACGCCGTATACCAGCGCAGGGCTGGATCTGGCCTCATGCTTCTAATCGAGCGTCGTTAAACAAAAAGTGAAAGCTACTTAATAAAGCTGTCATTTACCGGTCGGCGTTGCCTTGACCATCACCTTCCGGGCCAGCCCCGACTGGCGCGCCTGCTGATATCGACAAATGGCAGCCGACTGCATTCATACTTGTTGAGCCATCGTTCGCGAGTTGAAGAGATCGACTGCTGCCGATGAGGGAAGTCTCATCAGCGGAGGTCGCGTGGCATAAATCTTGATACTTTCGGTCGGCTGCCCGGGAATGATCCCGGACCCCAAACGGAGGTTTGGAATTTATGCCGAGCACCTTGGGCAAATCCCGGAATTTTCGCTGATTTCAGTCGAGGCCCATCGACATAGTTGCAACTCTCTCCGCTGCCACACCAGTGGCGAACCGGCAGCTTCCATGCCATTCTGCGAGGATGCTCGCCGCTATGACCATCCTCGCCGCAGTAACGTCGCCTAACGTGAACTCTGAACCATTCGACTTTTCACGTATTTATGTCGTTTGGGCGGGTTCGGATCGTGGGCAATGTAACTATGCGATGACCGACGTGAATGAAAACGCGAGGCAACTCACATCAACCCTTCGCGAGAACTACAAGGATGATGTCGGAATAGAGGTTTTGGCGGACCAGAATTCGCCTGACCGCTGCGCTTCTGCCAGAATTCGAGCGGCTCAAAAGGCCGGATTCCATCACGTTCGGATAAGGCCCGGCACGAACGCGGACCTCTCTCTCGGCATCCCTTAACGACCGCTCCCCACCATTATCCCGCGTTCCAGAGTAAACGATTGAGCGCCTTGAACCTCATGGCATTTTTTGCCATACAGTTCGGGGAGCACAATATGGCCTCGATGAACATTTCTCTTCCCGACCCTCTGCGGGATTATGTGCAAGACCGCATCGATAGCGGGCAGTATGCGAGCGCTAGCGATTACGTCCGCGACTTGATCCGCCGCGATCAAGCCGGGGTCGCCGACGAGGAGCGCTGGTTGCACGACCTCGACGCATCGATCGCCGAGACCTTGGCGGAGATGCGTACCGGCGGCGGCCTCGACCTTGATGCGACGTGTAATTCGATTGACGCAGAACTGAGGGTGATCGGCGGCCGCGCCCGTCAGTGAAGGTCACCCTATCAACGCAAGCGGCGAACGATTTGCGACGGATCGCTCGCTTTATTTCGCATGACAATCCGGCGCGCGCGATATCATTCGTTGAGGAACTGCGCGGAACCGCTCACCGCCTGGGAGAATTGCTCTACGGTTTCCCGCTGGTCCCGCGCTACGAGGCGTACGGCATCCGTCGACGCTCGTGGAGGGGGTACGGCATCCTCTATTCAGTCGATTCCGATCGCGTGTTCGTCCACCGCATCATTGGCCCCGGGCAGGACTACGATCGAGCGCTTCGGCTGCGATGAAGGCCGAGGCGACCGAACTCGCTGCTAGTCGGCAGGCGCTCCATTCCAAGCCATAGGTGGCGTTTGTCGCGAGGACGGAAGCGGCCATTCCTGTCGACGTTGATGCCAGAAGCAGCGACGGCTTGCAGCAAGACGATGCTGTCGCTGCAACCGGTGTGATGAGAATTCAAAGTAGGACCGGAACGGTCGGCCGGAAATTTCACGCTGCGCGTCAGGTCGAAAGCCGGCCGAGGATGCGATCACCGCATCACCGGCCGCGACGACAGCCCCACGCGTACGGCCGGATCCAGATCGAACGCCGATCGCTCGATCGCGATCTGATAGCGGCCGCCAGCGATCGCCCAGCCCTTGTCGGTCCACCCGGCGAGCGGCGCGGATCGATCGGCATCGAGAGCGTGCGGCTCTGGCCGGGGGCGAGCTCCACGCGCGAAAAGCCGACCAGACGCCGCACGGGCTTTCCGTCGATCGACACCAGATAGGCTTGCGGCACGTTGCTGCCGGCGCGCCGGCCGATGTTCTTCACGGTGAGCGTCACGCTTGGCTTCGCGCCACCCGAAACCCCGACGCCGGAGTAGGCGAAGCGCGTGTAGCTGAGCCCATGGCGAAAGCGAAGAGCGGCTTCAGCCCCTTGGCGGCATACCATTTCTAACCGAC
>BACX01000172.1 GCA_000333335.1 Sphingomonas-like bacterium B12
GACGCCCATGANGGCATCAAGGCATCGTCGNCCAAGGTGTTCAGTGCAACCTGGCAGCGATGCCGGGTTCATTTCATGCGCAACGTCCTGGCGCATGCCGGCAAGAGCGGGCGTCGTGTCGTCTCCGCGTTCATCGCCACCGCCTTTGCCCAGGAAACGCCTGAAGCAGCCAAAGCGCAGTGGCGCAGCGTCGCCGACCAGCTCCGGCCCACAGTGCCCAAACTCGCGGCCCTGATGGACAGCGCAGAGGACGACGTGCTCGCCTACATGACCTTCCCCGCCCAGCATCGCACCAAGCTGCACAGCAACAACCCGATCGAGCGCCTCAATGGCGAAATCAAACGCCGCACAAACGTCGTCGGCATCTTTCCCAATGAAGAGGCTATTATTCGCCTCGTGGGCGCTATCCTGCTGGAACAGAACGATGAATGGTCCGTCCAGCGCTGCAGGTACATGACGCTTGAGAGCGTCTCCGGATTAAGCGATAATCACATCATCACGTTGCCAGCCATGGCAGAGTGATCAGCCCGGCTTAGCCGGAGTTCGCTGCGGCCACGCCGCCGAAGCTACACCACCCCGCGGGGCACGATCTCGATCAACTCGGCCCGTTGAGGAAACGCTTGATTTTGAGCATCAGCGCGAACCCGCGACGAATCTTGTTTCCATAAGGCGGTATTCCAGCGAGCAGTACCGGTGGGACAATCCCAAGCCAGGCGGTCAACCCACCCGGGATGTAATGCCAGCGACGCTGATCGATCGATCCTGGAATGGCAGGGTGACACTGGCACCGATGTCGCTCACCGTCGTCACAGGACGCTGGGATGGACCGCGCGCCCGCGCTAAAGGGGTGCGAAGGAGAACAATCCCCGCCGATAGGTCATGGTGATCGACACGCGCGCGATGCCGTCGCCGACACGGACGCGCGCTTGATCGACGCTGGGGCTGCCATGCAGGGAGGACGGGTTGCCTGGCACACCGATGCCGTCGCGCCAGATACTGAAGCTCGACTTGCCATCACGATTGTGGATGAGTGCGAGCGCATAGGATCCAGGTGCCGGCGCGCGGATGCACATTAGGGGATCGCCCGCCG
The DNA here is from genome assembly GCA_000333335.1 of Sphingomonas-like bacterium B12. GTDB lineage: Bacteria > Pseudomonadota > Alphaproteobacteria > Sphingomonadales > Sphingomonadaceae > Solisphingomonas. Next base: position 1,091 of record BACX01000172.1, read on the forward strand.
CCGGGGGAGAGATAATGACCCGCCGGAAGGTCTTGCCGGCGGCAAGCAGCTTGGTGTCATCCGCCAGGAAATCGTTCTGATTGTCCGGATAAAGTTCGAGCCGCAAGGTACCGCTACGGTCCTTGAGCCCGTGGATAGCGACCAGGATGGCGGGACCGCGTTCGTCAGGGCGACAACGCGCTGCCGTCTTACCGGCGTCCAGCCCAGTAGCGCTCGCCGGAACGCTCAGCGAAATGATCGCCAGCAGCGCGGCGGCATAGCGGATGACGAATTGCGTAAGGAAAAGGCGGACAGCGCGCTCACCAGCCACCGTCGCGGCCGCCGAACATGTCCGACAATCCTTCGAACAGAAGCTCGCCGCCGGCGACCCCGGCCGCTGTCGTGCCGGCGTTGCGCAGGAAGCTGCCGAGGCCACTGTCGGATGAGAAGAAACCGGGGCGTTTGTCGACCGGCGGCGGCGCATAGCCGGCCTGCGGAGCACTCGCCCATGGCGAGGTACGCGGCAGGAAACTCGAGGCCGCGGGCGCGGGGCTCAACGCAGTGATTTGCTGTTCAAGTTCGGCGATGCGCGCCTGCGCGGCATGCAGCGACTGGTCCGCGACGATGGCGTGCTGCACGAGGAGATAGGCGGCGTCGGGATTGCGCGACAACGCCTGGGTGATCAGACTATCCGCCTCGGGATCCTTGGCGACGCCGCGCGCCTGGTCGAGATCGCCCAGAAACTGTCCGAGCAGCGAGCGTTCTTCGGGTGTCATTGCGATGATCCTTGTCAGCGCTTGCCTGCCGCCTTCGCGGCCTTGGCTTGCTGGGCATAATGATGGTGCGCGATCGCGCAGCCGGCGGCCGCGCCGGCAAGCGCGTGGCCCTTGCCCACATAATGACCAGCGACGCCACCGGCGATGGCTCCGCGGATACAGCCCTTGGCAAGTGACGGCGTCGCGGCCAGCGCGGCGGAGCCAAGCGCGAGCGCGGTGATTAAAATGCGCATAGTGAACCTCCTGGCGAGCGGACGGTCTGTCAGCCGGCCGCCATCACTGGCGCTGCCAGGCTGACCGCAAGATGGAGAAAAGCTAAATCAATAGAAGGCTGCGGGATCAGGCGTTGGTGAACGGCAAGCCCGCGTGTCGCCACTCCGGCAAGCTGTGACCTGCGCGCGCCAAGCGTTCATTGCATCGGCATAGGCACGTTGCTGCCGAGCATAATGTGCGTCCGTCAGGGCGATTGTGTGATGGCGAGCGCGTATCGCCGCCTCATAGCGCGCCTGGTCGGCGGCGTAATCGGCGCGGGCCTCACCCATCGCGACGACGGGAGCACGCCCCAGCCCAAGATTCGCTGCGCGCGTCCCCGGGTCGTAGCCTTGCGCGACTTCGCCTGGAGCTACCGTCATTGAATCCGCGGCGGATCCGTTGTTCCAGGGCTGATGGGGATCGGCCGCCTGCCCGAACGCGGGGCTTCCGATCAAGCAGATACCGAGAAAGACTGCGGCATGTTTCATCGCCATGGTGCCCTCCTACCAGCAGCGGCGGGTCTGGACGTAGCGGCCGTAATAGCCGTCCCAGCGATCGACGACGCGGCACCGCTGGACCGTCTCATAGGCATAGGTTGGCGGCGGCGGAGGCGGCGCATAATAGGCCACCGGCGGGGAAGGGGGCGGTGGCGCGTAATAGCCATCGTCGTAATAATAATGATGCGGATGGTCGGACGCGATCGCCGCGCCAACGCCGAGGCCGAGCAGGCCCGCGCCGATCGCCACGCCCGTTCCAACGCGCGCCTCGGCCGGTCCAACGACGCCGGCACAGGCCGTAGCAGCCAAAGCCCCTGTGACAGCCATCTTCGCAAAACGGTTCATCACTCGTCTCCACTTCGAAAAGACGAAACGTCTCTAGCTGACGCGGTCTGAACGGATGCGGAATGAGCCGGAAATCGGCG
>BACX01000171.1 GCA_000333335.1 Sphingomonas-like bacterium B12
CCCAGTCGCTTGCGCCATTGGCGAGCCTCGGCGACGTAGCGAGCCAACTCTCGGACGGTCGGTTCGATTTGGGAATGAGCATCACGAATACGAACGACGTAGGGTGGTTGAACGGTCAATAGCTCATGATGATAGACCATCGTGTCGATGAAGGCGTCGAACCCCAATCCATGACCATCGAAGCCACCTAAAGCGTCCTTCAGGTCATTGAAAAATTCAAGCGGGCTTGACCATCCCGAGCCGTCGATCTCGATAGATTTCATGACAGCAGTTTGAGGTCGCGATGCTGGAGCGTCAACGGGCGGTATCCACCACCCGGCCGTTGAATGCCGCCATCACGGCTTGGATCGCGTCTATCGCCGCCCAACCGGTTCTGAACGGCAAATATGCCGGGCCGTTTCCGCCCCAGACATCGCCATTCTGGCCGGATCGCGCTGATCCCGATTGCGGACCTACCGGATTGATGAGAACATAGGCCATGTTCGACTTCTTGGTCGCCTATCCTCTGGCATTCTTTTTGGGTTTGGTGCTCGCGTGCCTGCTTCCGGCAATACCAGATCGGACTTTCGGGATCAGAGTTCGTTCGGCGGCGGCAGCGGGATTGATCTTTGGCCTCGCGGCATCTTTGGCGCTAGCGGTAGCCGAGCAAGTTCCGATCCCGCTCGCCGTGGGTTTCGCCATCAACGCCATGGTTGGTATGGCGATTTTTGGAGCCGCAGGTGGAGTGCTCGGGAGTAGTCTGCGGCTATTGTGGTATCGATTGAAACTGCGCCCCTGACGACCGCTAACGCCCCAATAGCGGACGGGCACCTTTCGCGATAAATAGCGATGATGTCGATCACGCGTCTGACTCTATTTGTCTGCCTGCTGCTGCCGCGATGCTCTCAGCACTCCGAGACGAAAACGCTCGTCCCGCCCCCCGGACGTTCGCCCTACGGTGCGACCCTTCTCACGGATAGTTATAATGACGGTGAGAGCAACGCGTTTCGGTTGCGCCTCGACGCTGCTCCACACGGCGATGACGGTTGGTTTTTCATCGAAGATTTGAAGACCGACCTAACCGCTACGCCCAACCCCGAGGTGAAATGGACCTCGCCGAATGACTTAATAGTCACCGTTCATACGGCGAAGATCGACGGTCAAACTCGTAGGCGCTTCGGTGGTCGCAGTCGACCAGACGGTTCGCTCATCATCCGATATATCGGCGACCAGCCAGTCCAATAGCGACGACAGCTTTCCACCACCCCGTGCCATCCCGCGCCGCTGACGCATCGGTTCGCGCCGGAAGCGGCCCGACCGGTGGTGGGCGACAAATCGCCGGC
>BACX01000170.1 GCA_000333335.1 Sphingomonas-like bacterium B12
GCCGCCGCCTGGGCCTGCCCTTCACCGATGCCGAGGAGCGGCAGATGCTGGCGTGGCGCGGCCGCTATGCCGAGTTCAATCTCGTCTACGATCGCGGGACTTTGTTCGGCCTCAAGACCGGCGGAAACATCGACGCGATCCTGATGAGCCTGCCGCCGCGCGCGGTGTGGGAGTGAGCCTCACCGCCGTTCCGCCCGGCGAGATCGCCACGATCGTCACCTCGCTGCAGATGCTGGAGCGGCCGAAGCCCAGCCCGATGCCGTCGTCGAACCTCCGCCTCGATCGCTGGCGCGAGCCTTCGCCCGATCGCTATCGGACCCTGTTCCGCCGCGTCGGCGAGCCGTGGCTGTGGTTCTCCCGGCTGGTGATGGACGAGGCCCGGCTGATCGCGATCATCCACGATCCTGCCGTCGAGATCTACGCCGTCACCGACGCGCGCGGCATCGAACTCGGTCTGCTGGAGCTGGATTTTCGCGAGGCGGGCCAAGCCGAGTTGTCCTTCTTCGGCCTCGTCCCCGAACTGACGGGGCAGGGCGAGGGCCGCTGGCTGATGGGCCATGCGCTGGCACTGTGCTGGCGCAAGGGGATCGATCGCGTGTGGGTGCACACCTGCACGCTCGATCATCCCAAGGCGCTGGGCTTTTACCGCGCGCAAGGCTTCGTGCCTTATGGCCGCGCGGTGGAGACTTTCCCCGATCCGCGCGTCATCGGCGTGCTGCCGGCCGAGGCCGCGCCTCACATCCCGCTGCTGTCGGCCTCCAGCCGGCGGTAGAGCAGGGCGACATAGACCGTCCAGGTGCCGACGATCGCGGCAACCAGACCGCCCATGCAGACGAACGAGAGGACGAGCCCGACGTCCTGGTTGCCGGCGAGCATCCCGACCAGCCGGGCGACCGCGCCGATCGGGATCAGCAGCACGACCAGCGTCACCACCACCGCGAGCAGCATCACCAGCCGCAGCGCCAGCAGACGGACATAGCAGAAGCGGGTGAGCGCGAAGGCCTGCATCACCGAGGCGAGGGGAGACTGGCGCCGTACGACCACCACCGCCCAGATCGGCATGATCCGCACGAACATCCAGATCACGAAGGCGAGGCTGGCGAGATAGACCAGCATCGAGATCGGCCCCGGCTGGCCCTCCACCAATCCGGCGAGCCACAGCGGCAGGCTCAGCACGATCTGCAGGGCGAAATAGAGCGCGAACAGGCCGAGGCCTGCGGGAATCCGCCGGATCGCGATGGCGATCGCTTCCTTCACGCTGATGTTCGGCGTGAGCACCAGGGCCGACACCGCCAGCGATCCGAGCATCGAGACGAAGCCGCAGGGCAGCATCCAGATCATCCACGGCCCCGGCTGCAGCTTGCCGTCGATCGCGCTGTCCGCCGGCACTGCGAGCAGCAGCGCGACCATCGGCAGTCCGAAGCCCAGCAGCGACAATGGCGCCACCAGCGACAGTTCGGCCTTCAGAAATGCCACCGTCTCTTCCCAGACGGCGCCCAGCGACAGGTTGCTCTTGCTCATCCTGCGCCCTGTAGCACGGCGGCGCGCGGCGCCAAGCGGCTTGATCACGACGCCCGTCCACGCCATCTGCACGTCCGACATGCTGAGCGACGACATCGAATGGCGGGTTTCCGATGGCCTGCTCCCCTATCCCGAGACTCTGGCCGAGATGGAGGCGCGGGCCGTCGCCGTCCGCGAAGGCAAGGCGCGCGAGCTGGTCTGGCTGCTGGAGCATCCGCCGCTCTACACGGCGGGCACCAGCGCCGTGGCGGATGACCTGATCGTGCCGGATCGCTTTCCGGTCTATCCGGTGGGGCGGGGCGGCAAATATACCTATCACGGCCCCGGCCAGCGCGTCGGCTATCTGGTGCTCGATCTCGACAAACGGGGGCGCGACGTGCGCTGTTTCGTACACAAGCTGGAAACTTGGCTGATCGGCGCGCTGGCCGAACTCGGCGTCGAGGCATGGATCGCCGAAGGCCGCGTCGGCGTGTGGACGCAGGCGCACGGGCGGGAGGCCAAGATCGGCGCGATCGGCGTGCGCGTGCGGCGCTGGGTCACTTTGCATGGCTTCTCGGTGAACATCGCGCCGGACCTTTCGCACTTCGGCGGCATCGTGCCGTGCGGCCTGCCGGACTATCCGGTGACCAGCCTCGCCGATCTCGGAAAGGTTGCCGAGGTGAAACAGTTTGACGCTGCGCTGCGATCCGGGTTTGAAGCCTTCCTGTCCGGCCTCGGTGGCGCCTGCGCGTCGCCTGGGGGCTGACGCCCGATTTCGCTCCCGACCCTGCCAAGGACAGATTCCATGCGCACCCTTTCCAAGATCGCTACCTCCGCCGCCGTCATCGCGGGCGCCCTTCTGGTTGCCGCCTGCGGCCACAGCGACAACACCGCCGCCACCGACACCAACATGACCAACATGGACACGATGGACAGCTCGGCTGGCATGACCAACGACGCGAGCGCGCTCGACGCGACCGCCAACGACACGACCGCGCCGGCCGATGCCAATGCCGCCGCGCCGGCGGAGAACGCCTCCAACGCGATGTAACGCGCACGCCGATGCGTGCCGATTTGCGGGGCCGACCGGTTCGCCGGTTGGCCCCATTTCGTATCCGCTCCATGGTTTTCCACAGATTTGCGGCACTTGCTGCGCAGCATTTGCGGAACAACTTGCGGGCGGTCCGCGATTGGTTAAGGCTGCATGCAGGTGAAAAGCGCACTGATGGCACGCAGCGCGCGGCCCGATGGGCATGTCGGAGAGGTTGATTGATGAAGCTCGCTTCGCGCCGTGTTTCGGTGGCGCTGCTCTGCATGGCGGGGATGCTTTCCACCTCCGCATCGGCCCAGCTCTATTGGGAATCGCCCGATTTTCGCGGTGCGCCGGTGACCGGTGCCGAACCCGGCATCGTCATCCCGCTGCCCGGCGCCACGCCGCAGGAGGTGAATGCCGAGCTGGTCTGGACGCTGCGCGCCGGCCTCAACTTCGCCGCGCTCCAGTGCCAGTTCGCGCCGTCGCTGATGGTGGTCGCAAACTACAACCAGCTGCTGGTCCACCACAGCAAGGAGCTGGCGGGCGACTACAAGATCCTCCAGGGCTATTTCAAGCGGACGGCGGGCAAGAAGGCCCCGCAGAACGCGATCAACGCCGCGTTCGACAGCTTCAACACCCGGTCCTACAGCAGCTTTTCCACCGTTTATGCGCAGCGCGGCTTCTGCCAGACGGCCTCGCGCATCGGGCAGGCCGCGCTGATGGAGCCGAAAGGATCGCTGCAGGTCACCGCGCACAATCGGCTTCGCGAGCTGCGCAACAGCCTGAAGCCCGCCGGCGACATCGACAATCACTATGCCGCGCCGGTGCAGCTCAGTGTCGGGCCGCAGGTGCCGGCCTTCCCGCCGCAATGCTTCGACAAGAAGGGCGAGCTCAAGAAGAAGTGCATGAGCAAGGACTGATGCTCGCCTAGGCCCGAAACGGTCTTTCCTTTCGGGCCTGACCCTGCGAGGAGGCGCGCATGACGCAAGCGAACGCCGATCTCGCCCAGCTTATCCGCACGATTCCGGACTTTCCCAAGCCCGGCATCCAGTTCCGCGACATCACGACGCTGCTGCTCGACGCCAAGGGGTTTCATGCCTCGATCGAGCGGCTGGCGGCGTCGGCGCCCGACGATTTCGATCTGATCGCGGGGATCGAGGCGCGGGGCTTCATCTTCTCGTCCGCCATGGCGACGCAGACGGCCAAGGGGCTCGTGCTCATCCGCAAGGACGGCAAGCTGCCCGGTGCCACGATCGGCGTGGACTATGCGCTGGAATACGGCACCGACCGCGTGGTGATGCACGAGGATGCCTGCGTGCCCGGCCAGAAGGTGCTGCTGGTCGATGATCTGATCGCTACCGGCGGCACCGCGCTCGCCGCCGTGCGCCTGCTCCGTCAGGCCGGCGCCGAGGTGGTCGGCGCGAGCTTCGTCATCGACCTGCCGGACCTCGGCGGCGCCGACAAGCTGCGCGCGGCCGGCGTGCCGGTGACGACGCTGGTCGCGTTCGAGGGCGATTGAGGAGCCGGCGGATCAGCCCCCGCTCGCTGCGGGCGGCACTGGTCCTGCGCGCGTGACTTTCATCGGCGGGCCGCCATCGACGAAGGTAAAGCTCGAAAAATCCGCCGCGAATTCGACCGTGATGCCCAGCGATTCGGATCGAAAGCGCGTGGGTGAGAGCACGATCAGATGTTCGGCAGCAGAGGCGGGTGCGCCGACGAACCGTGCGAACAATCCCTCCGGGCGCGCCTCGATATCGATGTTGAGGCCGCTCCCCTGAAAACGCCCTGCCGCCTTGGATAGTTCGACGAGCGACAGGGTCTTTTCCTCGGTCGGGGGTAGCGCGATGTCCGGCCAGCCATAATCGGTCGCCACGGCGCGCACGACTTCGTTGATCAGCCGCCGGCCGTCGCCGCCATTGGTCAGCACGGCGATGCCTTCTCCCTTGGCGACATAGGCGGCCATGAAGGATTCGAAGCCCGGATTCACGCCATCATGGCCGAAGCGCGGAACGCCATCCCTGTAAAGGGCCAGCCCGAGGCCCCAATTGTCCTTGACCGGGGTCATCATGAGCCGGGTCATGGCCGGTGACAGACGATGCCCCTTCCGGCCCGAGGCGGAGGCCTGCAGGTCGATCAGCAGGCGGGCCAGGTCGCCGGCGCTCGTCCACAATCCCGCTGCCGCGAGCTGGGGAGTCACGACATAGTCGCCCGGCATGGGTTTCCCGTAAGCGGAACCGAAGGCCATGTCGGCCTGGATCGCCGGCGAAGGCGGCATGGCGAAAGCGCTGCGCGTCATGCCGAGCGGGCCGAGCACCTCGCGTTGCGTGAGATCGGCGAAGGACATTCCGGTCACGTCGGACAGTGCGAGTTGCGTGATCATGTACCCGCCGCCGGAATATTCGAACTGCGCGCCGGCCGGCAGGATGCTGCGAACCGGCGGGCTGTTGGCGGGCGGCAGGCCATCGAGAATCTGGACGGTCGTGGGAAGGGGGGCGCCGGGCGTGAATCCCTGGTCGAAGCCATGGACGCCGATCCCGGCGGTATGGCTGAGGAGCTGGCGCAGGGTGACACCGTCGGGCGCCAGTCCCTCATCCCTCGGCAGCTGCCAGGAGCGAAGCGCATCGTTGATGTTGCGATCCAGACCGATCCTGCCCTGTTCGACCAGGCGCAGCGCCGTCATCGCCGTCACGACCTTGCTGATCGATGCGGCCTGGAAGGCGGTATCGGGAGTGACCGGCGCGCAGCTCCTGAGGTCGCGAACACCCCAGCCGCGCGCCCAGGCGATCTTCCCGTCATGGATCACCGCGACGCTGATCCCCGGCACGTCGTACCTGCGCATCCGATCGGCGAGGCTGAACGGTCTGTCGCCCGGCTTGACGACGGGAGGTTGCAAATGGGTTTCGACATAGTGGGTGTGGGCGTTGCTGGGGCCGCCCAGCGCCTCGGCTGGGGGCGCGCAGCGGCCCGACTGCGCAAGGGTGGGCGTGGCCCACATGCCGCCGATGACCGCAGCGACATTCAGGAGGAGCAGGCGCCTCCGCGAGCATCGGATTTCAACCATGCGGATAAGATTATATATGTAGAATTATCTGTCAACGGCCATGGCAAACGTGCAGGCGCGTCCCTTCCAATGTAGGATTTCGTCTGTCACGATCGACATGCCGGTCAGCCGGCCGCTCTGTCCCGTCGTCGATCGCTGCCGTGTAGGAATGTCTTCCTTCCCGCTCCACGGCTGTCAATTTCGTCAACTTCGGCGCGGAATGGCTGCCACGCGTCCGCATCCGTCTTCGGCAGGCAGCGCTCAGTCACTCCGCCGCCGGTACAGCACGATCGGCTCGAAGCGCATCACCGGATCGCCATGCTGGTCGATCACCGTCGTGCGGTTGCGGATCGAGCCCATCTCCGGGCGGCTGGCCGAGGCGCGGGCCTCGATCACCTCGGTCTCGACGCTGAGCACGTCGCCCGGCTTCACCGGCTTCAGCCACCGCAGGTTGTCGATGCCGACCGCGCCGAGCGATCCGCTGCCGTCGTCATCCTTGCCCTGTTCGGCCACGACCATCGCCATCGTCATCGCGGCGGTGTGCCAGCCGCTGGCCGAAAGCGAGCCGAAATGGGTGGCGGCGGCGCCTTCGTCCGACAGGTGGAAGGGCTGCGGATCCCAGCGCCGGGCGAAGTCCAGCACCTCGTCGCGGGTGACCTCATAGTGACCGAAGCGGCGGCGATCGCCGACCTTGAAATCCTCGAACCAGGGCATCGCATCCTCCGTTTTCTCGATGCGTACCAGATCGCAACGGGTTGCCTAGTCGGGAACCGCCGCGCGGGCTGGCCGGTTGATGCCGCCGATGCGGGCCGGGAAGAGGAGTTGAGGGAATGACCGACTATCGCACCACCGATGCCGAACGCGGCACCCACACCACCATCATCGAGCGTCGCGGCGGCGGCGGGACGATCCTGCTCGCCATCGTGCTGCTGGCGGCCGTGGTGGTGGGCGCCTGGTATCTGTTCACCGTCGCGCCTGCGCAGAGCGCCAAGGACAAGGCGATCACCGGCGCCGCGACCAGCGTCAGCCACGCCGCCGACAAGGTCGGCGATGCGGCGAGCGGCGGCGGTTCGTCGAACTGATCGGGGCGGGGCGGCTCGCAATCGCCGCCCCGTGCCTTACACGTTGAAGCGGAACAGCATGACGTCGCCGTCGTGGACGACATATTCCTTGCCTTCCGAACGCAGCTTGCCGGCATCGCGCGCGCCCGTCTCGCCGTTGCAGGCGACATAATCGTCATAGGCGATCGTCTCGGCACGGATGAACCCGCGCTCGAAATCCGAGTGGATCACGCCCGCCGCCTGCGGGGCCTTGCTGCCCTTGGCCAGCGTCCAGGCGCGGGTTTCCTTGGGGCCGCAGGTGAAGAAGGTGATGAGATCGAGCAGCGCGTAGCCGGCGCGGATCACGCGCGCGAGGCCGGTTTCGGTGAGGCCGAGGTCGGAGAGGAACTCGGCACGATCCTCGATCGCCATGGTCGCGATCTCGGCCTCGATCGCGGCGGAGACGACGACGGCCTGCGCGCCCTCCGCCTTCGCCTTCTCGAACACACGGGCGGACAGCGCGTTGCCATCGGCGGCCGCGCCTTCGTCCACGTTGCAGACGTAGAGGACGGGCTTGCCGGTCAACAACTGCGCCTGATCGAAGGTGCGTGCATCCTCCGGATCGGACGGGCGGCCGAGACGCGCCGGCTTGCCGTCGCGCAGCAGGTCGAGCACCGGCTGGAGCACGGCGGCCTGCGCCTTCGCTTCCTTGTCGCCGGACTGGCCCTTCTTGGCGAGCGCGGGGACGCGGCGTTCGAGGCTGTCGAGATCGGCGAGCATCAGCTCGGTCTCCACGGTCTCCGCGTCGGCGATCGGATCGACCTTGCCCTCGACGTGGGTCACCTCGCCCTCGAAGCAGCGCAGGACATGGATGATCGCATCCACCTCGCGGATGTTGGCGAGGAACTGGTTGCCGAGGCCTTCGCCCTTCGACGCGCCGCGCACTAGCCCGGCGATGTCGACGAAGCCGAGCTGGGTCTCGATGATCTTGGCCGATCCGGCAATCCTCGCCAGATTGTCGGCGCGCGGATCGGGCACGGCGACGTTGCCGACATTCGGCTCGATCGTGCAGAAGGGATAGTTGGCGGCCTGCGCGGCGGCCGTCTCGGTGAGCGCGTTGAAGAGGGTCGATTTGCCGACGTTCGGCAGGCCGACGATGCCGCAGCGGAAGCCCATGGGATGCGTGAACCTTGTGTCTGGAAAGGGCATGGCGCCCATCGTTGCGCGGCAGATAGCGGCTGTCGCACGGATATGCCAGCCGCATGGGGCGTTGCTGACCCATGAGCTTCGTGACCGAAACACACAGGCGGGACCAGATGTGGTCGGCGGGCGGCGCTGCGCTGATCGTCGCGCTGCTTGGCTACGGGCTGGTTTCCGGCCTCACCGTGTCGCCTTTCACCCGTGTCGAGCAGGCGCTGGCGCTGGTGGATATCACCACCCCGCCGCCGCCGCCCAAGCCCAAGGAAGAGGTGAAGGTCATCCACCATGTCGCCGAGAAGGCGAAGGGCAAGCCGTCGCCCCCTAATCTCAAAAACAAGGCGACCCCGATCGTGGCACCGCCGCCGCCCGTCATCCCGATGAAGCCGACGGTGATCGTCGCGCCAAAGCCGAACATCGGCATGGCGCCGCAGACAGGCGCGTCGGATCGGGCCGGGCCGGGGCAGGGCGCCGGCGGGGAGGGTAATGGCTATGGTGGGGGCGGGGACGGTGATGGCGGCGACGACGCGCCCGAACCGATCCGCGATCTGCTCAAGATCAGCTGGCTTCCGATGGAGGTGCGCCAGATGGTCAACGAGACGATGCAGATCGTCTACGTGCGCTACAGCGTCGAAACCGATGGGAGGATCGGCACCTGTCAGGTGACCCGATCGAGCGGCAATCGCGCTCTGGACGCCGCGACATGTTCGGCGATCCAGCAGCATTTCAAATATCGCCCCGCGCGGGATCGGGACGGCCAACCCTTCCGGTCGTATGTCGTGACCAGCGAGGGATGGCAGATGGACCGCGACGACTCCTGACGGAGACGCCGCGGCCCGGACCCTGATGGATCGACTTAGCAGCCGTTGCGGCGGTTCTGCGCGGCGTCGTGCTTCTTGTCGAGATGCTTGCCGAGCAGGGCGCCGCCGACGCCGCCAGCCACCGTGCCGAGCGTGCCGCCGCCAAGCGCATTGCCGACCAGCGCGCCGCCCGCACCGCCTGCGATCAGGCCGGTGGTACCACTGCTCTTCTTGCAGCGATAATGGTAGCGGCCGTCGCGGCCACGATAGTCGTCGTCATAATGATGACGGGCCATAGCCGGCGCAGGGATCGCGACCGGGGTGGCGACGACGGCCGCCAGCGCGGCCAGGATGAACTTGCGAGACATGACGGATTCTCCTTCGTTGCGACCTGACCAACGAAGATGATCGGCAAGGGTTGCTCTCTGAACAGCCATTCAGTTCTGCTGGCGCAGCGCGGTCTCGTTCATGAAGCGCGCGTCGTCGCCGGCGGCGAGCCAGGGCGCCTCGGCAGCGATCGCGCCGAGCATGTCGGCCAAGTCGTCCATCTCGGATTTCGCGTAGTTTCCAAGCACATGGCCGGTCACCCGGTCCTTGTGACCGGGATGACCGATGCCCAGCCGCACGCGACGAAACGGATTGCCGATATGCGCCTCGGTGGAACGCAGACCGTTATGACCGGCCGTGCCACCGCCGGTTTTCACCTTCACCTTGAAGGGCAGGAGATCGAGCTCGTCGTGAAAAACCGTCACGTCACCGACATCGAGCTTATAGAAGCGCATCGCCTCGCCGATCGCGCGGCCGCTCTCGTTCATGAAGGTGCCGGGCTTCAGCAGCAGGATCTTCTCCGATCCCACGCGACCTTCGCGCACCCAGCCGTGGAAGGCCTTCTTCTCGGACGGGAAATTGTAGAATTCGGCGATGGCGTCCACCGCCATGAAGCCTACATTGTGCCGGTGCATCGCATATTGCGCGCCCGGATTGCCGAGGCCGGCCCAGAGTTGCATCGATGGGCCTCCCGGATAAGCCCCAGCCCGCCACCCCGGATTTCGCCGGGATGGCGGGGAATGGGGTGGGGCGGATTACTCCGCCTCGCCGCCTTCGGCTTCTTCGGCCGCGGCGGCTTCGCCTTCGGCCGACTTCAGCGCTGACGGAGCGGCGATCGTGGCGACGGTGAAGTCGCGGTCGTCGATCGCGGTCTTGGCGCCCTTGGGGAGCGTCACGGCCGAGATATGGATCGACTCGCCGACATCGAAGCCGGCCAGATTGACGGTGATCTGGTCGGGGATCTCGGCCGCATCGACGATCAGCTCGATCTCGTGGCGGACGATCGAGAGCACGCCGCCGCGCTTCAGGCCCGGCGAGGCTTCCTCGTTCTCGAACACCAGCGGCACGTTGACGTGGATGGTCGAATGCTCGCCGACGCGGAAGAAGTCGACGTGGAGCGGGCGATCGGTGACCGGGTGGAACTGTACGTCCTTGGGCAGCGTGCGGATCGCGCCCTTGTCCGCGCCTTCGATCATCACGATCGAGTTCATGAAGTGGCCGGTGCCCAGCATCTTGGCGAGCTCACGCTCGTTGACGCTGATCGAAATCGGTTCCTTCTTGTCGCCGTAGATCACGGCGGGGACGCGGCCTTCACGGCGCAGATGACGGGAGGCTCCCTTGCCAGCCCGATCGCGCGTTTCGGCGGACAGCGTCAGCTGATCGCTCATCGCTCAATACTCCAAATATATAGCCATATGACATGCCGGACAGGCCTCCAGGGATGACCCTGCACGGCAAGCGGGCGCGCATAGGCGAGATCGAGGGATTCGGCAAGCGCCCGCGTGGTTATTCGACCCGCATGGCCTTGTAACCCAGCTTCGCCAGCATCGCCTGCACCGAATCCTGCCCGACCAGATGGCCGGCCCCGACCGCCACCAGCTGCGTGCCCGGCTGATCGAGCCGTTGAACGATCGCATCAGCCCAGTGCGCGTTACGCCGCGCGATCAGGACATTCCGCAGCGCCTGCGACTTCTTCATGTCCTTGTCGAAGCTCCTGGCGATGCCCTTCTCGTCGCCTTCCTTCCAGGCGCCGAGCATCTTGCCGAAATCGGCCGCATCGTCGGACTTCTGGTCGACCACGCCTTCGAGGAACTGGCGCTGCTCCGGCTCTGGCATCGTGTCGAAGAAACCGAGCTGCTGCTCCAGCGTCTCCAGCCCCTCGATCGGCTTGTTGGCGGCGCGGAACTGGGCTTTGAGATGCTCCTCCACGCCATCAGCCGAATTGACGCCGAGCGTCTGCACGGTCGCGCCGAACAGCACCATGCCCGCCGCCCACGTCTTCAGCTTGTCGAGCGTGTCGGCGGGGACGGAGGACTTCTTTTCGAGCGCTGTCAGCGCACCGCGATATTTGGGGTCGATGCGGTCTGCCAGCGGCGCGATCGGGCCGGTGGCGGTGCCCATCTTGAACAAGGCGGCGGCGGATTTCGTCGGATCCTGATCGATCACCGCCTCCAGTACCAGCCTGTCGGCCCGGCCGACCACCTGCCGCACCTCGGGCGTCTCCCATTCGAGACCCGGAGGCAGCGCATGAATCGTACCGAACAGGTAGACGGTCGACGGCCCCTTCTGCACCCGCCAGATCGCGGGATGCGCCTGCACCTTCGCGACCTGTTGGCGGGCCAGCAGCGCGGTGGGCAGAACGGGTTGCAGGAGGGCGAGGAAGGCGGCGGCGAATGCGCGCCAGCGAGTCAGCTTCATGATCCCCGTCCTACAGCCAGCTTGGGCGGGCACAAGCGCCCTTTGCTTGACCCGCGACAAGCGAGGCGCCAGAGGCGGCACCCATGTCTACACCGGTTTCCTCGGGGCCTATGAGCTTCCAGCGGCTGATCCTGACCCTCCATGACTATTGGAGCAATCGGGGCTGCCTGATCCTCCAGCCTTACGACATGGAGATGGGGGCGGGCACATTCCACCCCGCGACGACGCTGCGCGCGCTCGGGCCAAGCCCGTGGAAGGCCGCCTACGTCCAGCCGTCGCGCCGCCCGACGGACGGCCGCTACGGTGAGAACCCCAACCGCCTCCAGCATTACTACCAGTATCAGGTGGTGCTGAAGCCCTCGCCGCCGAACCTGCAGGAGCTGTACCTCGGCTCGTTGAAGGCGATCGGCATCGACTTCACGAAGCACGACATCCGCTTCGTCGAGGACGATTGGGAAAGCCCGACGCTCGGCGCCTGGGGGCTGGGCTGGGAGGTCTGGTGCGACGGCATGGAGGTGACCCAGTTCACCTATTTCCAGCAGGTCGGCGGCTATGACTGCAAGCCGGTGCTGGGCGAACTGACCTACGGGCTGGAGCGCCTCGCCATGTATATTCAGGGCGTGGACCGGGTGTACGATCTCAAATTCAACGACGAGGGCGTGACCTACGGCGACGTCTTCCTCGAGAACGAGAAACAGCAGAGCGCCTACAATTTCGAGGTGGCGAACACGGAAGCCCTGTTCGATACCTTCCGCAAGGCGACCGCCGAGTGCCAGGTGTGCCTCGACCGGAAGCTGCCGCTGCCGGCCTATGAGCAGGCGATCAAGGCGAGCCACACCTTCAACCTGCTGCAGGCGCGCGGCGTGATCTCGGTCGCCGAGCGGCAGGCCTATATCGGCCGCGTCCGCGATCTGGCGAAGGGGGCGTGCGTGAGCTGGATCGAGAAGAACACGCCCGAATGGGAAGCGCGTTTTCCGGGGTGGGTGGCATGACCGATTTTCTGCTCGAACTGCTCTCCGAGGAAATCCCGGCGCGGATGCAGGAGAAGGCGTCCGCCGATCTCGCGCGTCTGTTCGAGGCGGAGCTGGCGAAGTCCGGTCTCAAGGTGGAAGCCATCGAAAGCTTCGTCACGCCGCGCCGCCTCGCGCTGATCGCCAAGGGGCTGCCCGCCGCGACCGAGGCCGTGTCGGAGGAACTGAAAGGCCCGCGCGCCGATGCGCCGGAACAGGCGCTGGCCGGCTTCCTCGGCAAGACCGGGCTGACCCGCGACCAGCTGGTCGAGCGTGAAGATGCCAAGGGCAACAAGGTGCTCTTCGCGATCATCGAGAAACCCGGCCGCCCGACGGCCGAGGTGCTGGCCGAGGCGATCCCCGCGATCGTCCGCGCCTTCCCCTGGCCCAAGTCGATGCGCTGGGGCGAGGCCTCGCTCTCCACCGAGAGCCTGCGCTGGGTGCGTCCGCTGCAGGGCATCGTCGCCCTGTTCGGCGACGAGGTCGTGCCGTTCGCGATCGCCGGCGTCGCCTCGGGCGCGACCACGGTCGGCCATCGCTTCCACCATCCCGACGTCGTGACGATCGGATCGGCGGCGGACTATGCGTGCAAGCTGCGCGCCTGCCACGTCATCGTCGACAGCGAGGAACGCCGCCGCATCGTCCGCGAGGGTGCCGAGGCCGCTGCCGCCGCAGAGGGGTTGGTGCTGGTGCCCGACGAGGGGCTGGTCGCCGAGAATGCCGGCCTCACCGAATGGCCGGTGCCGCTGCTCGGCCGCTTCGATCCGGAGTTCCTGACGGTGCCGCGCGAGGTGATCCAGCTCACCATGCGGACCAACCAGAAATATTTCACCTGCAACGATGCGGCGGGCACGCTGGCGCCGGCCTTCGTCTGCACCGCGAATATTGTCGCGGCGGACGGCGGCGCGAAGATCGTCGAGGGCAACGCCAAGGTGCTCGCTGCGCGGCTCAGCGATGCGCGCTTCTTCTGGGAGCAGGACCTCAAGGTTCCGCTGGAGAGCCAGGCGAAGAAGCTCGACCAGATCGTCTTCCACGAAAAGCTCGGCACGGTCGCCGACAAGGTGGAGCGCGTGGCGAAGCTGGCAAGGTGGCTGGTGGAGGAGGGGATAGTTGCTCCCCTCCCTAAAAGGGAGGGGCTGGGGGTGGGCTCGCCTCTGGCGAGCGCATTCCAATCCGGCGAGGAACCCACCCCCGCCCCCTCCCTTTCAGGGAGGGGAGAGCTTGCGCAGTTGGCATATGATGCCGCCAAGCTCGCCAAGGCGGATCTCGTCACCGGTATGGTCGGCGAGTTCCCCGAACTGCAGGGCGTGATGGGCGGCTATTATGCGCGGGCCGAGGGTCTGCCCGATGCCGTCGCCGACGCCATCCGCGATCACTACAAGCCGGTCGGCCAGGGCGACGACGTCCCCACCGCCCCGGTGACGGTCGCGGTGAGCCTGGCGGACAAGCTGGATACGCTTCTGGCGTTCTTTGCGATTAACGATGCCCCTAGTGGGTCGCGTGATCCCTTCGCGCTCAGGCGGGCGGCGTTGGCGGTTGTCAGGCTGTTGGAGGATAATCAGGTCCGCATGCCGTTGCGGAGCGTGTTTGCCGTTGGTGAAGTTCCGTTGATAGAGTTGATACTCTGTCGCGGTAAGACACCAATTCAAAAGCATAAATTCCGTCACTTGCTTGCGAGTTGGAATGCCGATCGCGGCCGGCCGCCAGCTAACGTCTTGACTGAAATGTCTGCTGCAGAGATTGGTCGGATTACAGAAATCGGCACGGCTGCCCGCAGCCAACTGATCAACTTCTTCGCCGACCGCCTCAAGGTCCAGCAGCGCGAGGCGGGTGTCCGCCACGACCTGATCGACGCGATGTTCGCGCTCGGCGGGGAGGACGATCTCGTCCGCCTCCTCGCCCGCGTGAAGGCGCTGCAGGCGTTCGTCGAGACGGAGGAGGGCAGGAACCTCCTCGCCGGCTATCGTCGCGCGGCGAACATCCTGCGGGCCGAGGCGAAGAAGGGGACGGAACCGCAGCCCTTCTCCGGCTTTTCCTACACGCCCGACGCTGCCGAGGCCGCTTTGGCCGAAGTGCTCAACGCGCAATTACCGATCGCCGAACGCGCAATCGAGGCGGAGGATTTCGAAGGCGCGATGACTGCGTTGTCAGTCATTCGTCCGACAATTGATCGCTTCTTCGATGATGTCACCGTGAATTCGGAAGAACAGGCGAAACGAACAACTCGCCTTGCCCTGCTTGAAAAATTGCGTGCTGCGATGCACAAGGTCGCCGATTTCTCCCGCATAGAGGGTTAGATAACGTGGTGACTTCCGCCTCCGCAGCCAACAGCAACGCGAAACTGAAGGGGGACGGGGACGTGCAGTACGTCTATCGATTCGGCGGCGGCGTGTCCGATGGCGGCGCGGGCGACCGCAATCTGCTGGGCGGCAAGGGCGCCAACCTAGCCGAAATGGCCTCGATCGGCCGCCGTGCCGCC
>BACX01000169.1 GCA_000333335.1 Sphingomonas-like bacterium B12
TCCCTACCCGTTCNCCTGAGCGAGTCGAAGGACGGGCTGCAAGCCACGTTGCTTGAGGCCCGCACTTCGACTTCGCTCAGTGCGAACGGATGGGATATTGGGATTTTGCCATGACAACCGAAACCGCCACGCTCGATACCGCGCTCGGCTTCACCATTGCGTCGCGCCACGCGCGCGGCCGCCTGGTGCGGCTGGGGCCGGCGCTCGACACCATCCTCGCCGCCCACGCCTACCCGCCCGCGCTCGCGAAGATGCTGGCCGAGGCTCTGGTGCTGGCGGCCCTGCTCGGCTCGACGCTCAAGAATGAGGTCGGCCAGCTCACCCTGCAGGCGCAGACGCAAGGCGGTGCCGTCGACCTGCTGGTCGCCGATTATAAGGGCGGCGAGATGCGCGGTTATCTCCGCTTCGATGCCGACAAGGTGGCCGAGATGCCGGCCGAGCCGTCGCTGTTCGCGCTGTTCGGCAAGGGCTACCTGGCGATCACCTTCGACCAGGAGACCACCGGCGAGCGCTATCAGGGCATCGTCCCGCTGGAGGGCGGGTCGCTGGCCGACGCCGCGCAGCATTATTTCGCCCAGTCCGAGCAGATCCCCAGCCTCGTGCGCGTCGCGGTGAGGACGCGCGAGGACGGCACGCATGTCGCCGGCGGCATTCTCGTCCAGCACCTCCCGGAAGGCGAGGAGGGGCGCGAGCGCCTGCACACCAAGCTCGATCACCCCGAATGGCAGCATGTCGAGGCGCTGGCGAGCACGGTGCAGGCCGACGAGCTGACCGCCATCGGCCTCGGCCTCGACCAGTTGCTCTGGCGGCTGTTCCACGAGGAGGATGAGGTGCGCATCCTGCCGGTCGCCTCGCTGTCGCGCGGCTGCCGCTGTTCGCCCGATCACATCCAGGCGGTGATCGCCCGCTTCCCGCCCGAGGAGCGCGCGCAGATGGCGGACGAGAATGGCCTCGTCCACGTCGATTGCGAATTCTGCGCGAAAAGCTTCCCGGTCGCGCTGCCGGCGCATTAAGCCGGCATCAAGCTGTATCGTCGTATGTGGTTTGCGTGCCCCGAGGATGGCGGGGCGCTCAAGTCTCCCTGATGCCCGGAGTACGGGCGAAACTGGGCCGCTCGCGAACCGGGCGGCCCGTCTTTTGGGCGCTTGCCCCCGCACGGGCACGGGAGTAGCGCTGGCGAACATGACAGATACCAACAGCAACGGCGCGCGCCGGGCGGTCGTCCTGCTTTCGGGCGGGCTCGATTCGATGGTGACCGCCGCCATCGCAAAGGAGCAGGGCTACAAGCTGCTCGCGCTCACGGTGAATTACAATCAGCGCCATCTGGTCGAGCTGGCCTCCGCGCGCCGCATCGCCGCCGCGCTCGAGGCCGATCGCCACATCGTGCTGCCGATCGACCTGCGGGCCTTCGGCGGCTCCTCGCTCACCGACGATATCGATGTGCCGAAGGAAGGCGTGCAGCCGGGCATCCCGGTCACCTACGTGCCGGCGCGCAACACCATCTTCCTGTCGCTGGCGCTCGGCTGGGCGGAGGCGTGCGACGGGCGCGACCTGTTCCTGGGCATCAACGCGCTCGATTATTCGGGCTATCCCGATTGCCGGCCGGAGTTCGTCGAGGCGTTCGAGAATCTCGCGGCGAAGGCCACCAAGGCGGGCGTCGAGGGTGATCGATTCAAGGTCCACGCGCCGCTCCAACATATGACCAAGGCGGACATCGTGCGCGAGGCGGCGCGGCTGGGGTTGGACGCGGGCATGAGCTGGTCCTGCTACGATCCGCAGGGCGGCCAGCATTGCGGCCTGTGCGACAGCTGCCGCCTGCGCATGAAGGGGTTCGAGGAGGCGGGCCTGCCGGACCCGACCTCCTACGCCACGACTCCATGAGCTTCGCCGTCAAGGAGATGTTCCTCACCCTGCAGGGGGAGGGGATCAACGCCGGCCGCCGCGCCGTCTTCCTGCGCTTCGCCGGCTGCAACCTGTGGTCGGGCCGCGAGGAGGATCGCGCGACCGCGCAATGCACGTTCTGCGACACCGATTTCGTCGGCATGGATGGCGAGGAGGGTGGTCGCTACGATCTCGCCGCGCTGGTGGCGAAGGCGGTCGCGCTGTGGGGGGATGACGCGCGCGGGCGGCTGATCGTGATGACCGGCGGCGAGCCCATGCTCCAGGTGACCGACGATCTGGTCGATGCCCTGCACGCCGCCGGTTTCGAGGTCGCGATGGAGAGCAACGGCACGCTGCCTGCCGCGCAGGGCATCGACTGGGTGACGATCAGCCCCAAGGCGGGCACTGATGTGGTGCAGCGATCGGGTGCCGAGCTGAAGCTGGTCTGGCCGCAATCCGGCGTCGATCCGGAGGCGTTCCGCGACTGGGCTTTCGATCACTTCCTGATTCAGCCGATGGACGGCGCGCATCGCGAGGCATGGCGTGCCGAGGCGCTGCGCTACGTGATGGAGCATCCGGGCTGGCGGCTCTCCGTCCAGACCCACAAGATGATAGGCATCCCCTGATCCATCATCACATGCCCTGAAACGCGAAGGGCCGGCGCACCTCGCGGTGGCCGGCCCTTTTTTCGTTCGAGCTTGGCGGATCAGTGCTTCTTGCCGTGCCAGATGTTCCGGTAGGCACCGAACGCCAGCAGCGTGGCGATCACCAGATAGCCGAGCACCACGAGGCCGAGCGAGTGGCGCTGGTTGAGCTTCGGCTCGGCGGCCCACATCAGGAAGGCCGAGACGTCGGTCGCCATCTGCTTCTTGGTCGCGACCGTGCCGTCCGCATAGGTCACCTGGCCATCTGCGGCGAGCGGCGGCGGCATCGCGATGTTGAGGTTCGCGAAATAGGGGTTGAAGTGCAGGCCGGCCGGCACCGTGAAGTCTGGGAACTTCTTCTTCAGCTCGGCCGGAACGTCCTCGTAGCCCGTCACGATCGACTCGATATAGGCCGGTCCGCCCTCGCGCGCCTTCGCCAGCAGCGACATGTCCGGCGGCAGCGCGTTGTTGTTCGCGGCGCGCGCGGCGGTCTCGTTGGCATAGGGGCCGGGGATGAAGTCCGACGGCAGCGACTTGCGGGTCGCGGGTTCGCCGGTGTCCGGGTTGATCGAGGGGGTCTCGGTCGCCCAGCCCTTGGCGATCGCCTTCACCTCGGGCTTGGAGAAGCCGATCTCCTCCAGGTCGCGGAAGGCGACGAGGCGCATCGAGTGGCAGGCCGAGCAGACTTCCTTGTAGACCTGGAAGCCGCGCTGCAGCTGCTGGTTGTCATACTTACCCAGCGGCCCTTCGAAGCTGTAGTGGACGGCGTTCGGTTCCTTGTGGAAGCCGCCATGTTCCTTGGATGCGGTCGGCAGCGGAGCCACCGGATCGCGCGGCATCGCGAAGGCGATCAGCAAAGCCGCCACGAAGGCGAGGCCGACCAGCGGGGCGATCAGGGGAGCGAAGAAGCGAAGCATGGTCGTTCGGTCTCCCTATCAGGCGACGGCCGGAGCGGCTTCGGGGTCGTGACCAAGCACGGCCTCGGTGATCGAGTTCGGAAGCGGCAAAGGCTTCTCGAACTTGGCGATCAGCGGCACCAGGATGAGGAAGTGGAAGAAATAGTAAGCGGCGCAGAACTGGCCGATGCGGACATAGGGCTCCTCCGCCGGGCTCTTGCCGACCCAGCCGAGCACGAGCACGTCGGCGACCAGCACCCAGAAGGCGATCTTGTACATCGGGCGATAGTTGGCCGAACGGATCGGCGAACGATCGATCCACGGCAGGAAGAAGAGGAGTGCGATCGCCGAGAACATCGCGACCACGCCCCACAGCTTCGCCGGGATCCACAGGAAGTTCACCGTGAAGGCGCGCAGGATCGCGTAGAAGGGCCAGAAATACCATTCGGGCACGATGTGCGCGGGCGTCGCCAGCGGGTTGGCCGGGATGTAATTGTCCGGATGGCCGAGCGCGTTGGGCGCGAAGAACACCACCAGGCTGTAGCAGATCAGGAAGACGCCGAGGCCCATCCCGTCCTTCGCCGTGTAGTACGGGTGGAACGGCACGGTGTCTTGCGGGCCCTTCACGTCGACGCCGGTCGGGTTGTTGGAACCCGGAATGTGCAGCGCCCAGATGTGCAGGATGATCACCGCGGCGATCACGAAGGGCAGCAGGTAGTGGAGCGAGAAGAAGCGGTTGAGCGCGGCATTGTCCGGCGCGAAGCCGCCGAGCAGCCACTCGCGGATCGGCTCGCCGACCACCGGGATGGCCGAGAAGAAGCCGGTGATCACCTGCGCGCCCCAGAAGCTCATCTGGCCCCACGGCAGCACGTAACCCATGAAGGCGGTCGCCATCATCAGCAGGAAGATCACGACGCCCAGCAGCCACACCATCTCGCGCGGGGCCTTGTACGATCCGTAATAGAGGCCGCGGAAGATGTGCAGGTAGACGACGATGAAGAAGAAGCTGGCGCCGTTGGCGTGCATGTAGCGCAGCATCCAGCCCGAATTCACGTCGCGCATGATGTGTTCGACGCTGTCGAACGCCACGGTGCCGTTGGCGGCATAATGCATCGCCAGGATGATGCCGGTGACGATCTGGATCACCAGCGCGAAGCCGGCGAGCACGCCGAAATTCCAGAAATAGTTGAGGTTGCGCGGCACCGGATAGCCGGCGCCCACTGCGTTGTAGACGAGGCGCGGCAGCGGCAGCTTCTCGTCCAGATAGCGCATCAGCGGATGCTTCGGCGCGTAATGCTCAGCCCAGGGGAAGCTCATCTGTTCTTACCTCAACCGATCTGGACAGTGGTGGGCGACTTGAACGCGTACTCCGGCACGAAGAGGTTCTTCGGCGCCGGACCGCCGCGGATGCGCGCGGCGGTGTCGTACTGGGAGCCGTGGCACGGGCAGAAATAGCCGCCATAAGGGCCGCGATTCTCTTCCGGCGAGATGCCCAGCGGTACGCAGCCCAAGTGGGTGCAGACGCCCAGCGTGATCAGCCAGTTCTTGTGGCCGGGCTTGGTGCGCTGCTCCAGCGTCTCGGGATCGCGCAGCGAGGAGACGGGAACGGCATCGGCCTCCGCAATCTCCTTGGGCGTCAGGTTGCGCACGAACACCGGCTGCTTGCGCCACGAGACCTTGATGCCCGATCCAGCCTCGACCTTCGAGATGTCCACCTCGATCGAGGCGAGCGCCAGCACGTCGGCTGACGGGTTCATCTGGTTGACCAGCGGAATCAGGACCGTGGCGCCGCCCACGCCGGCGAAGGCGACGGCGGCGATGTTCAGGAAATCTCGGCGACGGGGGCCTTGGCCCTCGTCATGCTCGGGGCCGATGACGGGATGGTGCTGGTTGGGATCGTTCGTAGTTTCTAGCGTCGCCATGCAGTCAACCCTCGGCAGTGAGACCTAGTCCCTGCCTGGAGGATGGACCCCGAAAAACGGCGCTTTGACCCCCAAGCCTAACCACGCACCGGTGTTCCCCGGTTACGCTGTCCGGCGTGATAGCGTCGCTTTCGCAGGTTTGCCAACCACCTTTTCGTGGCGCTTGCGAAACAGGGGCCGAATGGCCTAGCGGGCAGGGCCATGCGGTTCGCGCTCTTCCAGCCCGAGATTGCCGGCAATGTCGGCGCCGTCCTGCGTCTGGGCGCGTGCCTTGGCATGCCGGTCGACGTGATCGAGCCTTGTGGTTTCGCCTTCTCGGACCGGGCGATGGCGCGATCGGGCATGGATTATGCCGAGCGTCACGCCGCCGTCCGCCATCCCGACTGGGACGCGTTCCTGCGCGCACGGACGGGCCGGCTCCTGCTGTTCACGACGAAGAGCGCCATCCGCCTGCCCGAAGTGAGGTTCGAGGCTGACGACGTGCTGCTGTTCGGCTCCGAAAGCTCGGGCGCGCCGGATTACGTGCATGACGTGGCGGATGTGCGCGTCCGCATCCCGATCGCCGCCGACGCGCGATCGCTCAATCTTTCCACCGCCTGCGCGATCGCCGCCGGCGAGGCGCTGCGACAGACCGGAGGCTGGCCGACATGATGGATCTCGATTCGGAACAGCAGGCGGCGCGCACCTGGTTTGAGAGCCTGCGCGACCGCATCTGCGCCGCCTTCGAGGCCATCGAGCAGGAGGTCGGATCGACGGCGGCCTTCGAATATACGCCGTGGGCGCGCGTGGATTCGTCCGGCGCGGACGGCGGGGGCGGCGTGCGCGGCGTGATGAAGGGGCGCGTGTTCGAGAAGGTCGGCGTCAACGTCTCGACCGTCGGCGGCGCGTTCGAGGGCGAGTTCGCCAAGACCATCCACGGCGCGGGCGAGGATCCGCGCTTCTTCGCCACCGGCATCAGCCTCGTCGCGCACATGGCCAACCCGCATGTGCCCGCCGTCCACATGAACACGCGCTTCCTCGTCACCACGAAGCGCTGGTTCGGCGGTGGGGCGGACCTCAACCCGCCCATTCCCTATGCCGAGGATACGGCCGACTTCCATGCCGCGTTCAGGGCGGCGTGCGACGATCACGCGCCGGTCGGCGACTATCCGCGCTTCTCGCAATGGGCGGAGGATTATTTCTTCATTCCCCACCGGCAGGTGGCGCGCGGCGTCGGCGGCATCTTCTACGATCATCTGGATGCGNCAGGCGCCGCCTTCGATC
>BACX01000168.1 GCA_000333335.1 Sphingomonas-like bacterium B12
GATTCACGGCCCACCAGCTTCGATCGCACCAATTATTTCGAGACGGTGCCGACGCAGGCGCTGCCGCTCGCCCTGTTCCTCGAAAGCGACCGCATGGGCCATCTGCTCGGCGCGGTGGGGCAGGAGACGCTCGATCGCCAGCGTGGCGTCGTCCAGAACGAGAAACGGCAGGACGACAACCAGCCCTACGGCCTCGTCCAGTACGCGGAGCAGCAAACGCTGTTTCCGGAAGGCCACCCCTATCACCACACCACGATCGGCTCGATGGCGGATCTCGACAAGGCGAGCCTCGCCGATGTGCGCGAGTGGTTCCGGGGGCATTATGGCCCGAACAATGCGGTGCTGGTGCTGAGCGGCGACATCGACGCCGCCACCGCGAAGCCACTGGTCGAAAAGTATTTCGGCGACATCGCGCGCGGGCCGCAGCCGGTGCCGACCACGGCCTCGGTGCCGACGCTGCCGGCGCGCAAGGACGAGACAATCCACGATCAGGTCGCGACCACGCGGCTCTACCGCCAGTGGGCGGTGCCGGGGCTGCTCGATGCCGACAGCGTGCCGCTCGACATCGCCGCCTCGGTGCTCGGCGGCCTCGCCAGCTCGCGGCTCGACAACATCCTCGTCCGCAAGGAGCGGCTCGCCGTCTCGGTGAGTTCGAACGTCGAACCGCTGGAACGCGTCGGCGAATTCGAGGTGCAGGTGGACGTGCGCCCCGGCGTCGATCCCAAGCTGGTCGGCCAGCGGCTCGATGCGATCATCGCGGACTTCATCGCCACCGGCCCGACCGCCGACGAGATCCAGCGCGCGGTCACGCAGGAGATTGCCGGCCGCATCTTCGGGCTTGAAAAGGTCGGCGGTTTCTCGGGCCGCGCGGCGCTGCTGGCGCAGGGCGCGGTCTATGCGAACGATCCCGGCTTCTACGAGAAGCAGCTCAAGGAATATGCCAAGGAGACGCCGGCCAGCGTGCAGGCGGCGATGCGGAAGTGGCTGACCCGCCCGGTCTACGCGCTCACCGTCGCGCCCGGCGCGCGCGCGCCCTATGAGGAGGCGAAGGCGGGGCAGGAGGCCGACAAGCCGATCGCGGGGGCGAAGGAGGTCGCCGCCAGCGGTGCCGCGCCCGCCACCGGGCCGAAACGCGAGGCGCCGCCGGTCGGCGACATCTCCGCGCTCACCTATCCGGCGATCACCCGGACGAAGCTCTCCAACGGCGTGACGCTCGTCTATGCGCAGCGTACCGGCCTGCCGCTCACCCGCCTCGCGGTGACGTTCGACGGCGGCTTCTCGGCCGATCCCAAGGATGCGCTCGGCACCGCGACCCTGATGCTGAGCCTGCTCGACGAAGGCACGACGACGCGGAGCTCCGCGCAGATCGCGTCGGAGCAGGAGCATCTCGGCTCGCGCATCGCGGCGGGCGGATCGATGGACCGCGCCGAGATCGACCTCGCGGTGCTCACCCCCAACCTCGCGCCGGGCATGGATCTCCTCGCCGACGTGACGCTCAACCCCACCTTCGCCGATCTGGCGCGCGTAAAGGCCGAGCAGCTGGCCGGCATCCAGTCCGAAATGTCGGATCCGGAGGGACTGGCCTCGCGCACGCTGCCGGGGCTGATCTACGGGTCGGCCTATCCCTATGGCGTGCCGTCGAGCGGGTCGGGCGATCCGGCGGCGGTGGCGAAGCTCAGCAAGGCCGATCTGGTGGCGTTCAAGGACAAGTGGCTGCGCCCGTCCGACACCAGCATCTTCATCGTGTCGGATCAGCCGCTCGGCGTCATCCAGCCGATGCTGGAGAGCCGCTTCGGCGCGTGGAAGGATGCCGGCCCCGCCGGTACGAAGGCGACCGGAGCGACGGTCGCGACGCCCAAGCCCCGTATCGTGCTGCTCGATCGCCCCGGCTCGCCGCAATCGGTGATCCAGGCGGGGGAGGTGCTGGATGCCAAGGGCAGCGACGAACTGCTGCCGCTGGTCGTCGCCAACGATGCGTTGGGGGGCAGCTTCCTGTCGCGCCTCAACATGGACATCCGCGAGACCAAGGCCTGGTCCTACGGCGTGCAGGCGGGCATCTCGCGTTATGCGGGCCGCGTCCCCTATCTGGTCGCGGCGCCGGTGCAGACCGACAAGACCGGCCCGTCGATCCAGGCGATGCTGGGCGACATCAGGGCGTTCCTCACCACCCAGCCACTCACCGATGCCGAGCGCGAACGGACCGTGGAGCGCTCGATCCGGCAGCTGCCGGGCAGCTTCGAGACCGGCAACGAGCTGCTCGACGCGATGCAGCGCAACGATCTGCTCAAGCGGTCGGACGATTATTACACCCACATCGCCGACAAATATCGCGCGCTCACCACGGCCGAGCTGAACGCGACGGCGCGGCGCGAGATCGATCCGGCGCGCTTCGTCTGGGTGGTGGTGGGTGATGCCGCCAAGGTGAAACCGCAGCTCGATACGCTCGGGCTTCCGGTGGAGGTGGTCAAGGCGCCCGCCGCGCAGTAATGGTTATCAGGTTGACGTAATAGGAAAGGATCGCATGATGGCAGCAATCGACGGCCAGTGGGATAGCGTGGCGCAGTCGCCGATGGGCGAGCAGAAGTCCGTGCTGACGCTCACCAGCACGCCCGACGGCGGCTTCGCCGGCACCAACAGCGGCCCGCTCGGCTCGATGGACGTGACCGACGGGCAGGTGACCGGCGACATGGTCACCGCCAAGATGCAGTTGACGGTGCCCTTCCCGATGACGCTGACCATCGAGGGGCGGCTGGAAGGCGACACGATCGAGGGCACGATCGACACCGGCGCCTTCGGCAAGTTCCCGATGACCGCGACGCGGAAGGGGTAGTTCGTCCTCCCTGCGCGAAGCGTGGGGACGGAGACCGCTCGCCGGAGGCGAGTGGTGGACGGGCAGGCTCAGCCGTTCCGCATTTCCCCTCCACCACGCTTCGCGTGGTCCCCCTCCCCATCTGCGATGGGGAGGAAGCCTAGGAGCGCCGCACCCGTGTGACGTGACCCATCTTGCGGCCGGGGCGCACGCTCTTGCCGTAGAGGTGGAGGTGGGCGTCGCGCTCGGCGAGGATGGCAGGCCAGCGCTCGGCCTCCTCGCCGATGAGATTCTCCATCTCGACGTGCGCGCCGGTCAGCGAGGTCGATCCGAGCGGCAGGCCGCAGATCGCGCGGATGTGGTTCTCGAACTGCGAGGTGGTGGCGCCCTCGATCGTCCAGTGGCCGCTATTGTGCACGCGCGGCGCCATCTCGTTGAAGATCGGGCCGTTGGCGCCCGCGAACCACTCCACCGCCAGCACGCCGACATAATCGAGTGCGTCGGCCAGCCGCTTAGTCAGCGTCACGGCATCGGCGACCTGCTCCGCGACCTGCCCCTGCGGCGGCACGGTGGAGAGCGCGAGGATGCCGTTGCGGTGAACGTTGGTCGGCACGTCCCATGCCACGCTCTCGCCGTTGGAAGATCGGGCTAGCAGCACCGAATATTCGACGTCGAAGCGTACGAAGCCTTCCAGCACCGCCGGCTGACCGCCGATCGTTTCCCACGCCGCCTCGATGTCGTCGGCGGAACGGAGCCGCGCCTGGCCCTTGCCATCATAGCCGAAGCGGCGCGTCTTCAGGATGGCGGGCGTGCCGATCGCCGCCACCGCCTGGCGGAGATCGTCGAGCGTGTCGACGGCGGTCCACGGCGCCGTCGGAATGTCGTGGCGGCCGGCAAAGCCCTTCTCCAGCGCGCGATCCTGCGCGATGCGCAGCGCCTCGACGCTCGGGTGGAAGGGACGCAGGCCCTCGGTCGCGGCCAGCGCCTCGACCGGCAGATTCTCGAACTCGTAGGTGATGACGTGGCAGGCCTCGGCGAAGCGCCGCAGCGCCGCTTCGTCCTGATAGTCGCCCTGCGTCCATTCCGCGCAGACCTCAGCGGCTGGGCCGCTCGTCTCGGGCGCGAAGATGTGGCTGCGATAGCCGAGCTGCGCCGCCGCGACCGCCAGCATCCGGCCGAGCTGGCCGCCCCCGATGATGCCGATGGTCGATCCGGGCGCGACGATCATTCGGGCGCTTCGTCCACCGATTGGGTCTGCTTCGCGCGCCACTCGGCGAGGCGACCGGCGAGCGCATCGTCGTGCGTGGCGAGGATCGCGGCCGCCAATAGTCCGGCGTTGATCGCCCCCGCTTTGCCGATCGCCAGCGTACCGACGGGGATGCCGCCCGGCATCTGGACGATCGAGAGCAGCGAATCCATGCCGGAGAGCGCCTTGGACTCCACCGGCACGCCGAGCACCGGCAGCGGCGTCATCGACGCGCACATGCCCGGCAGGTGGGCCGCACCGCCGGCGCCCGCGATCACCACCTTGAGGCCGCGATCCTTCGCGCTCTTCGCATAATCATAGAGCCGTTCGGGCGTGCGATGCGCGGAGACGACCTTCGTCTCGTGGCCGACGCCGAGCGCGGCCAGCGTCTCGGCGGCGTGGCGCATCGTCTCCCAGTCGGAGCGGCTGCCCATGATAATGCCCACAAGGACTTTGGCGGTCGGCTGGTCGGTCATCGGCCTGCCCGGATCGAGGGGGTGGAAGGAAGCGGGGTGCTTAGCGGCGACCCCGCTTCGTGGCAATCAAATGCCGCGGAATTTCACCGTTCGCTCAGATAATAACGATCGGTGGCCTTCAGCGCGTGATCGAGCTCGTAGACGATCGGCTGGCCGGTCGGGATTTCGAGGCTGGCGATGTCCTCGTCCGAGATGCCCGACAGATGCTTCACCAGCGCGCGCAGCGAATTGCCGTGGGCCGAGATCACCACCTGCTTGCCGGCCGTCAGTACCGGCGCGATCCGGCTCTCCCAATAGGGCAGCACGCGCGCGATGGTGTCCTTCAGGCTCTCGGTGCTGGGGATCGGGATGCCGGCGTAACGACGGTCCTTGGACAGATCGAACTCGCTGCCGGCTTCCAGAACGGGCGGCGGGATGTCGAAGCTGCGGCGCCAGATCTTCACCTGTTCGTCGCCATGCTTGGCCGCTGTCTCGGCCTTGTCGAGCCCGGTCAGGCCGCCATAGTGGCGCTCGTTGAGATGCCAGTCCTTCTCGACCGGCAGCCACAGGCGGCCCATCTCCTCCAGCGCGAGGTTCAGCGTCTTGATCGCGCGGGTCTGCACGCTGGTGAAGCACTGATCGAAATCGAAGCCCTTCTCGGCGAGCAGGCGACCGGCGGCCTTGGCTTCCTCGATGCCCTTGTCGGTGAGGTTCACGTCCCACCAGCCGGTGAAGCGGTTCTCCAGGTTCCAGGCGGACTGGCCGTGGCGGATCAGGACGAGACGGGGCATTCGGGTCTCCCTCGGGGCGGGTTGTCGCGGCACCGCCTAGCCCAGCGGTGCCGCTACGTCATCCCCGTCAGATATCCCCGATCACGTCGTGCAGCGCGGCGAGGCAGGCCTCGCCCAGCTTCTTGCTGCGTCCGGGCGACCAGCCGAACTCGGCGTCGGGCAGGTCGTCATTGTCCTTGAACGGCATTTCCAGCGTCATCGCCACGCAGCCGAAGCGCTCGGCGAGCTGGTTGGTCGACATGGAGAGGTTGGCCTTGCCCTTGCCGGCCGTCGCATAGCCCTTGGCCTTCTGGAAATCGGGCGTGCGCGCGACGAGCGCGTCCTGATACGCCTGATACCCGCTGACCTGCGCGTCCTTCAGCGAGGGGATGCCCTCGAACCCCGCGAGGAAGACGTAGGGGATCGCCTCGTCGCCATGCACGTCCATGGCGAAGTCGACGCCCGTCTTGTCCATCGCATTGCGCACGCACAGCACCTCGGGCGAGCGTTCCGGCGTCGGCTCGTGCCATTCGCGGTTGAGGTTCACGCCGGCGGCATTGGTGCGCAGATGGCCGCGGAAGCTGCCGTCGGGGTTCATGTTGGGAACGATGTGGAAGGTGGCCTTCTGGCGCAGCGAGCGTGCGATCGGGTCGGCCGGATCGGTCAGGCACTCGAGCGCGCCCTCCATCCACCACTCGGCCATCGATTCGCCGGGATGCTGGCGGGCGTAGAGCCACACCTGCTTCGGCCCCTCGCCGATCGTCAGGCAATCCACCTCGCGCCCGTCGAGCGTCTGGCCGAGCGAGGCGATGGTCACGCCCGGCTGGCCGCCGATGCGCGCGACCAGATCGTTGTGCCGCTCCATCGAGTAAGGCGCGAAATAGGCGAACCAGATCGCGTCGCCCGCCGCCTCGTGCGTGAAGCGCAGCGTGCCGTCGGCATAGCTGGTGTCGNNGCACCGCCGNCACGTCACCCGGGTCACGGACCAGCAGGCGTGATAATCGGGCCAGTCGCCGGGATAGGCGGACTGGGCGGCATGCCCGATCTCGTAGGTGAGCCGCTTTTCGCGCACGCCCCGCGCGCGGAAATGGAACATTTGATTGAAGTCCCGAATCCTTGTCGCGCGCGATCTCAAGGGTGATCCCATCCTCGAGGATGCCGTTCAGGCGAATTTTGCGGCTTTCGAAAGCGGATGAAATGCGGATCGTCATTTCACCGAGATAGTCTTCCCCGACTCTCCCGAAAAGCCCGCGAACATCGCGTGCGCCAGCTTGGCGACTGCTGCCTGCGGCGAAGCGTCCGGCGACTGGCCCTTCGCCTCGGTCATCGCGCGGCCTTCCCAGATGGCCGTGCCGTCCGAGCGGCGCTTGATCTGCACCTGCATGCGCGTGCCGACGATGAAGCGCTCCTGCCGGTTGCCGATCGGCACGGTGGTGCCCACGCCCCCGCCGAAGCCGGTATGGCGGCCGAAGCTCGCCCCGCCGATGCCGAAGCTGACCGAGGAGCCGCCCGCATTGTAATCGGGCCGCGTGCCGCGATCGACCAGCACGCTGACGGTCAGTTCCGAATTGGCCGGGCCGGCGGCGCGCGTGTAGCCGAGCCGGGTCAGCTCGCCCGCCACGATGTCGCTGTACATGTTGAGCTCGATGCTGTCGGGCGCGACGGGCGAGCCCGGCCCCATCGCGGGCGTCGATTCGATCGAGAAGCTGCCCGGCGCGAGCGGCTGGTCGAGGTGGAAGCGCGTCACCTGCACCGGATTGGTGGTCGTGCAGCCGGCCAGCGCCAGCGCGCCGCCGAGTGCCGCCATCAGCTTCGGCGAGAGGCGGAAGGGGATTCGCGACTGGATCATGGCAAGCCTCTCAAATGGCCGCGCGGGCGGAAACGGCGCGGGCTGTGATACTGAAACGTCTCGACGATGCCTTTTGCTTCATTCGCCGCCGCTTTCCAACGGCTGAACGATGGTGCGCCCCGGACTCTTCCCGCAGACTCCCTTGACTCGGGTGGCGATCCTGCATAGGCGGGCGCCTCGTTTTTCAAGGGCACACGCCCCGAACCGAAAGAAGCAGGGCGTCAGCCATGAAGATCCGTAACTCGCTCAAGTCGCTCAAGGGGCGTCATCGCGACAACCGCGTCATCCGTCGTCGCGGCCGCACCTACGTCATCAAC
>BACX01000167.1 GCA_000333335.1 Sphingomonas-like bacterium B12
GGAGCGCGATGTTCCGCCCGATCCTTCGACCGAGAAGTGATCCGGATCCTGGCGGGAGATGAAGTGGTCGATCGTCACGCCGGTGATGCGCTGCAGCGTCTCGGTGACGCTGCGATCGGGCAGCTTGCCGATATCGTCGGCGCTGATCGAATCGACGATCTGGTTGGCGTTGCGCTTGATGCTCAGCGCGTTGGCGATCGAGGCACGCTGGCCGGTGACGACGATCTCGCCCGCGGCGCTTTTGGCCGGTGCCGAGGCACCCGCCTGCGCCGGCGCGGCGGCGCCGGCCGACTGGATAGACGCTGCGCTCAAAGAAGCGCGCTGCCCGTATGGATCCCGGACCAAGTCCGGGGTGATGAGCGATGGGATCAGGCGGGCCTTACCGCCTTCGCCACCGCATCCAGCAACCCATTCACGAACCCCTTCTCGCGCTTGTCGTAGAAGGCGTCGGCCACGTCGACATATTCGGAGATGGCGGTCGCCACCGGCACGTCGGGCCGGGCGACCAGTTCGTAGGCGCCGCAGCGCAGGATCTGGCGCATCGGCTTGTCGAGCCGGTCCATCGTCCAGCCGGCCGAGAGGCGCTCGGCGATCAGCCCGTCCAGCTCCTCGCGGCGCGCATCGACGCCCTTGACGATATCGTCGAAGAAGCTCGCCTCGGCCTCGGCATATTGCACGTCGTCGATCGTCGCGCCGAGCCGGTGGTTGTGGAACTCGGTGAGCAGCAGCGGCAGCGGCGTGCCCTCCATCTCCTGCTGGTAGAGCGCCTGCACGGCGGCGAGGCGCGCGGTCGAGCGCGCTTTGGAGCGTTTCGGGTTGTTCTGGGTCATGATCCTAGTCTCAATGCCAC
The DNA here is from genome assembly GCA_000333335.1 of Sphingomonas-like bacterium B12. Lineage (GTDB taxonomy): Bacteria > Pseudomonadota > Alphaproteobacteria > Sphingomonadales > Sphingomonadaceae > Solisphingomonas. The sequence continues at coordinate 851 of BACX01000167.1, forward strand.
CGAGCGGCCGTGGGCGGGCAGGCCTTCTGCTTCGGCCAGCGCGACGGCGGCGGGGCCGATCGCGCGGATCGAGGCCGCGTCGCAGGCGAGGAAGCTGGTGCGCTTCATGAAGTCCAGCACCGACAGGCCCGAGGCGAAGCGCGCGCGGCGGCCGGTGGGGAGGACGTGGTTGGGGCCGCCGACATAGTCGCCGACGGCTTCGGGCGTGTGGCGGCCGAGGAACACCGATCCGGCGTGGCGGACGCGGGCGAACAAAGTTTCCGGGTCGGCGACGGCCAGCTCCAGATGCTCGGGCGCGAGGCGGTCGCAGAGCGGGATGGCGGCGGCCAGGTCGCGCACCAGCACGATCGCGCCATTGTCCTGCCAGCTCTGCGTCGCGACCGCCGACGTGGCGAGCGTTGCGAGCTGGCGCGTCACCGCTTCCGCCACCCTGTCGGCGAAGGCCGCGTCGTCGGTGAACAAGATTGACTGGCTGGGGGGATCGTGCTCCGGCTTGGCTGACAAGGTCCGCCGCGATCCATTCGGGATCTTGTCGCCGTCCGCGACCACCACGATCTCGCTGGGGCCGGCGAACATGTCGATGCCGACGCGACCGTAGAGCTGGCGCTTGGCTCCGCCCCCCAGGGATTGCCGGGGCCGACGATCACGTCGACGCCCGCGATCCGCCCGGTGCCGTAGGCGAGCGCGGCGACGGCCTGCGCGCCGCCGATGCGCCACACCTCGTCCACGCCCGCGATCTCGGCGGCGGCGAGGACGAGCGGATCGGTCTCGCCCTTCGGCGTCGGCACCACCATGGCGAGCCGATCGACGCCGGCCACCTTGGCGGGCAGCGCGTTCATCAGCACCGAGGACGGATAGGCCGCGCGGCCGCCCGGCACGTAGAGGCCGGCGGAATCGACCGGACTCCACCGCGCGCCGAGGCGGACGCCGGCCGCGTCAGTGTGGTCGCGATCCTCGGGCTTCTGCGCGGCGTGGTAGGTGCGGATGCGGTCTGCGGCGAGTTCGATCGCGTCGCGGAGCGCGTGGTCGAGGCCATCGAGCGCGGCCTTGCGGGCGGCGCGGTCGATCTGCCAGCCGGTCTGCTCGAGGTCGTGGCCGTCGAACTTGGCGGTGCGCTCGGCCACCGCCGCATCGCCGCGCTTGCGCACGTCGGCGAGGATCTCGCGCACCACAGCCGAGACGTCTTCGTCCACCTCGCGACGGGCATCGACGAGCGCGGCGAAATCGGCTTCGAAACCGGTCGCGCTAGCGTCCAGTCGGAGCGGCCCCTTCTCCCCGTTCGCACTGAGCGAAGTCGAAGTGCGGGCTTCTCGCGCATCGCCTGCTGCCCGTCCTTCGACTTCGCTCAGGACGAACGGATCACGGGGGGAGGGCGTGGTCTCAGGCGGCATCGCGCAATTCCTCCGCCGCCGCGCGGAAGGCCGCAACCAGCGGACCCAGCGTATCCGCCCGCGTCTTGAAGGCGGCGCGGTTGACGATCAGGCGGGCGGAGACCTGTGCGATCACCTCCACCTCGACCAGCCCGTTCTCCTTGAGCGTCTTGCCCGAGGAGACGAGATCGACGATCCGCCCGGCCAGCCCAAGCACCGGGGCGATCTCCATCGCGCCGTTGAGCTTGACGCACTCGGCCTGCACGCCGCGCGCCTCGAAATGGCGGGCGGTGATGTGCGGATATTTGGTCGCGACGCGAACGTGGCTCCACTCGCGCGGATCGTCACCCGCCGCCATGTCCTTGGGTTCGGCGACCGAAATCCGGCAATGGCCGATGCCGAGATCGACCGGGGCGTAGAGTTCCGAATAATCGAACTCCATCAGCACGTCCGATCCGACGATGCCGAGCTGCGCCGCGCCGTGCGCCACGAAGGTCGCGACGTCGAAGGCGCGGACGCGGATCAGTTCGATGTCCGGCCGATCGGTCTTGAACTGGAGGGCACGCGATCCCTCGTCGAAGAATGCGGCTTCCGGGCGGATGCCGGCGCGCTCCAAGAGCGGCTGCACCTCTTCGAGGATGCGCCCCTTGGGCACGGCGAGGATGACGGGATCGGCCATGGCGCCGCGCGGGATAGCGGCGCCGGCCGATTCCGGCAAGGAAGCCTTATTCGCCCGGCGCCGTCGCCTTGATCGCCAGCGCGTGGACGCGCTCGACCAGCAGCTCGGCGAGCGCCTGGTTGACCAGCCGCTGGCGCGCGACGCGGTTGAGGCCGGAGAAGGCGGCGCTCTCCACCTCCACCGTGAAATGGCTCTCGCCGCTGCCCGAATGGCCGGCGTGCCCGCGATGCTTCTCGCTGTCGTCGGTGACGATCAGGCGTGTCGGGGACAAAGCGGATTCGAGGCGTCGCGTGATGTCGGCGGCGACGGAGCCGGTGGTGGTGTCGGTCATCGCGCCTATATAGGGGGCTTTGCGCATCCACGGGGAGTCTCTTGGCGGACGGTGAAGGCAGACGGGCAGGGCCGAGGTTCCACGGCCGCGTCGAATCGGACAGGATGTGCGAGCATCCCGGCTGCGACCAGCCGGGCGAATTCCGCGCGCCGCTGACGCGCGATCGTCGCTCGGACGAGCCACCGTCGTGGCGCTGGCTCTGCCTCGATCACGTCCGCGCGTTCAACTCGGGCTACAATTTCTTCCAGGGCATGGACCCCGACGAGATCGCCGAGGCGCAGCGGCCTTATGCGGGCTGGGAACGCGAGACCCGCGCCTTCAGCCACGTTGGTGCGGATCGGCCGCCGAAATGGGCGGACTTCGGCGATCCGCTCGACGCGATCGGCGCGCGCTTCCGCAAACGCATGGAGGAGGCCCGCGCCGAACAGGCCGCGCGCGCCGACGGGCGGCCGTTGGGCCGCGAGGACCGGGCGTCGCTCAAGGTGCTGGGGCTCGGCGTCGATGCCGATCGCCGGGCGCTGCGTGCCCGCTATGCGGAGCTCGTCCGAAAGTACCACCCTGACAGAAATGGCGGGGACCGATCCCATGAGAAGGCTTTGCAGGACGTGATCGCGGCCTATACGCAACTCAAGTCCGCCCCTGCCTTCGCCTGAGTCACAAGAGAGACCGGAATGACCGACATCCCCAACGTCCAGCCCGACGCGCGCAACGACACGTTGCTCTCCGCGCCTGACAAGATGGTGAAGGTGCGCGAGCTCTTCGGCCTCGATTCGGACATGGAGGTGCCCGCCTTCTCCGAAGCCGACGAGCGGGTGCCCGATCTCGATCCGGCCTATGTCTTCGATCCGGAGACGACCACGGCGATCCTCGCCGGCTTCGCGCACAATCGGCGCGTGATGGTGCAGGGCTATCACGGCACCGGCAAGTCGAGCCATATCGAGCAGGTGGCGGCGCGGCTCAACTGGCCGTGCATCCGCATCAACCTCGACGCGCATGTCAGCCGTATCGATCTGATCGGCCGCGACGCGATCGTGCTGCGCGACGGCCAGCAGGTGACGGAATTCCGCGAGGGCCTGCTGCCCTGGGCGCTCCAGACGCCGACCGCTCTGGTGTTCGACGAGTATGATGCCGGCCGGCCCGACGTGATGTTCGTGATCCAGCGCGTGCTGGAGGCGGAGGGCAAGCTCACCCTGCTCGATCAGAACCGGGTGATCCGCGCCAATCCGTGGTTCCGCCTGTTCGCCACCGCCAACACGGTGGGCCTCGGCGACACGACCGGCCTCTATCACGGCACCCAGCAGATCAACCAGGGCCAGATGGACCGCTGGAACATCGTGGTGACGCTGAACTACCTGCCCGCCGTCACCGAGGCGAAGATCGTGCTCGCCAAGTCGGGCGAATATGACAAGGCCGGCGGCAAGGAGACTGTGGAGCGCATGGTGAAGGTCGCGGACCTCACCCGGCAGGGCTTCATGGCCGGTGACATCTCGACGGTGATGAGTCCGCGCACGGTGATCAGCTGGGCGCAGAACGCGCTGATCTTCGGCGACGTCGGCACCGCCTTCCGCATGAGCTTCCTCAACAAGTGCGACGAGGCCGAGCGCTCGCTGGTGGCCGAATATTACCAGCGCGTCTTCGGCAAGGATCTGCCCGAGAGCGTCGTCCGTAAAGGCTGATGGCCGAGCAGAACCCCCTCGAAGCCTTCCGCCTCGCGCTGGCCGGCGCGACGCGGGCGATCGCGCATGAGCCGGAGGTGGAGCTCGGCTATTCGGCCGATGCCGCCGTGCAGTCTGGCAAGACGGTCAAGGTGCCGATGCCCGGCCGCACGCTGCCGGCCGATCAAGTGGCCGAGGCGCGCGGCGCGGCGGATGCCTTCGCGCTGCGGCTGAGGCTCCACGACGCCGCGCTCCACAATCGCAATGCGCCGTCCGAGCCGGTAGCGCGCGCGGTGTTCGATGCGGTCGAGCAGGCGCGGGTCGAGGCGCTGGGCTCCAGGGGAATGGAGGGCATCACCGCCAACCTCGCCACCGCGCTGGAGGCGAAGATGCGCGCTGATCCGATCGCGCGCGCGCGCAGCCGCGAGGAGGTGCCGCTCTCCACCGCCATCGGCCTGATGGTGCGCGAGCGGCTGACCGGGCAGCCGATTCCCGAACGCGCGAAAGCGGGGCTGGAGATGGTCCGCGAGTGGGTGGAGGAGAAGGCCGGGGCCGATCTCGACGGCCTGAACCTCGCGCTCGACGATCAGAAGGCGTTCGCCCAGCTCGCCACCAAGATGCTGCAGGATCTGCAGCTGATGTCCGCCGATGTGCCTCCCGAATACGAGCCCGAGGAGGGCGACGAGGAGGATGAGGGCGAGGACCAGAACGAGGGCGAGACCGACGACGAGCGCGAGGGCGACGGCGCCGGCCCGCAGGACCAGATGGACGTCCGTGCCGAGGCCGATCAGGGCGAGTCCGACGAGCAGGACGAGGGCGAGGCCGAACGCGATTCGATGGCCGAAGAGGAAGGCGGACTCGGCGACGATGCCGAGGAGGGCGCGGCGCCCGCGCGGCCCAACCGGCCCTTCTCCGATCTTTCGCCGCAGTTCGATTATCAGGCTTACACCACCAAATATGACGAGGTGGTCGAGGCGGCCGAGCTGTGCGACGACGAGGAGCTGACCCGCTTACGCGCCTATCTCGACCAGCAGCTCACCCATTTGCAGGGCGCGGTGACCAAGCTGGCCAACCGGCTCCAGAGGCGGCTGATGGCGCAGCAATCGCGTTCGTGGGATTTCGATCAGGAGGAGGGGCTGCTCGATGCCGCGCGCCTCGCCCGCGTGGTGGTCAACCCGACGCTCTCGCTCTCCTACAAGATCGAGCGCGACATCGAGTTCCGCGACACCGTCGTCACCCTGCTGATCGACAATTCGGGATCGATGCGCGGGCGGCCGATCTCGATCGCGGCGATTAGCGCCGACATCATGGCGCGCACGCTCGAACGCTGCGGGGTGAAGACCGAGATTCTCGGCTTCACGACGCGCGCCTGGAAGGGCGGGCAGAGCCGCGAGGCGTGGCTGCAGGCCGGGCGCCCGCCGATGCCGGGCCGGCTCAACGACCTGCGCCATATCGTCTACAAGCAGGCCGACGATCCGTGGCGGCGCGCGCGCAAGAATCTCGGGCTGATGATGCGCGAGGGGCTGCTCAAGGAGAATATCGACGGCGAGGCTTTGCTGTGGGCGCACAGCCGCCTGATCGCGCGGCCGGAGGAGCGGCGCATCCTGATGGTGATCTCGGACGGCGCGCCGGTCGACGATTCGACGCTGAGCGTGAACTCCGGCTCCTATCTGGAAAAGCATCTGCGCCAGGTGATCCACTGGATCGAGAATCGCTCGCCGGTGCAGCTGGTGGCGATCGGCATCGGCCACGACGTGACGCGCTATTATCAGCGCGCGGTGACGATCATGGATGCGGAGCAATTGGGCGGGACGATGGTCGGGCAGCTCGCCGATCTTTTCGACGAGGCGGCCTAGGCGGGTCCGCCAAAAACGGGTCGGGGCCGGAAATCCGAAGATCCCGACCCCGTTCCTCGATACGCTACGCGAGGTTCCCCGATACGCCACTGGGGTATGACAACGCTGTTACCGCCGTCCGGATGAACCTCGCCCGAACGAGAGGTTAATTCTCAGCAATCGCGGCCGATGGCGTTGCCGGCGAGCGCGCCCAGGCCGCCGCCGATCAGCGTGCCGGCCGTCCGATCGCCCCGGCCGGCCACGGCATTGCCGAGCAGGCCGCCCGCGACCGCGCCGACGATGGCGCCGCCCGTACCGTTGCAGCGATGGTGGCGGCCATAATAGCCACCGCCATAACTACCGCGGCCGTAATAGCCCCGGTCGCCATAATAGCCGCGACCGCCATGATAGCCACGGTCGTAGCCGTAACCACCGTAGCCGCCGCCATAATAGCCGCCGCCGTGATAGCGATGGGCATCGGCCGCGGCCGGAACCGCCGCCATCGACAGGACGGCCAGGCCGCCCATCAGACCCATGGTGAGCGCCTTGCGCTGCATGACCAATCTCCTTCGGACCTTAGGGGAGGCACGATGCCTCCCGCATGACCCGATCCTTATGGCGCGACTCGCGTGACGGCGGCCTGAATGTGGCCGTTATGCGTCGTTCAGCATCGCGGGGCTTCCGTGACGGTGCCCGCACGCTAAGACGGAAGGCGATGCACCGCCTCGCCCTGCTCGCCGCGCTCGTCGCGATCCTGCCGCTGCCGCTCGCCGTCCGTTCCGCCCCTCAGGAGATCAGGGCGACGCCCGTCGCGCTCGATCCCGGCGATCCGGCGCTGCGCTCGGTCGGTGCGCTTCGCTATCTCGGCGGCTGGGTGCTGAAAGGCACCGATCGCCGTTTCGGCGGCGTCTCTTCCATGACCATCCAGGATGGCCATTTCGTCATGCTGAGCGATGGCGGCGTGGTGACGCGGCTGCTCTTCTCCGGCGCCGGACCGCAGGCCGACTATGCGATGCGCGAGCTGCCCGACGGGCCGGGCGACGGATCGGCCAAGGTCGATCGCGACAGCGAGTCCTCCACCTACGACCCGGCCACCGGCCATGTCTGGGCCGGGTTCGAGACGACCAACCAGATCTGGCGCTACACCAAGGGGTTCGCGACCGCCGACGGGTATGTCGCGCCGAAATTGATGGCGGACTGGCCCGACAATCTCGGCGCGGAAGCGATGGTGCGGCTCACCGATGGGCGCTTCCTGGTCTTCGCCGAGACCAAGACGTGCAAGGACGGCAGTCATTTCGCGCTGCTCTTCCCCGGCGATCCGGTCGAGCATCCCGACGCCGCCAGCTTCTGCTACAAGGGGCCGCCGGGCGGTTTCGCGCCCACGGACGCCGCGCAGCTGCCCGACGGGCGGGTGCTGGTCCTCCATCGCCGCTTCAGCCCCACTGCCGGTTTCTCCGCCGCGCTGACGGTGATCGATCCGAAGGCGATCGTGCCGGGCGGAGCGCCGGTGGTGGGCAAGCTGCTGGCGAAGATCGCGCCGCCGCTCACCGTCGACAACATGGAAGCGCTGGCGATCGAGCCGACGCCGGCCGGCCCGGTCGTCTGGATCGCGTCCGACGACAATTACTTCTTCCTCGAACGCACGCTGCTGATGCGATTCGCGCTGCCGAAGGATTTCTGACGCGCGAAAGGGCCCGCCGGATCGCTCCGGCAGGCCCTGTCATGCGGTGCGGCCGGAAGAACCGGCCGGCCGGATCAGGCGGCGACGGCCGCCTTCTTCTTGGCGATATCGCGCTTCAGGCGACGGGCGCGCAGGCTCAGATCCGCGTCCGAGGTCTTGAGCAGCCAGTTGTCGAGGCCGCCATTGTGCTCCACCGAGCGCAGGCCGTGCGTCGACACGCGCAGCTTCACCGACGTGCCCAGCGCGTCGGAGAGGAGCGTCACGTTCTGCAGGTTGGGCAGGAAGGTACGCTTGGTCTTGTTGTTGGCGTGGGACACGTTGTGACCCACCTGGCGGCCCTTGCCGGTCAGCTCGCAGATGCGCGACATGATCTTCGTCCTGAAAAGAATCTGTTGATCGGAAAGTCGGCGTCCCTAGTGGAGAAGCGCCGTGGGGTCAACCCGCCGAGACCGTTCAGGAGCGCCCGAATATGCCGCTTTTCGCCATTGTCTGCCAGGATCGCCCCGATGCCGGAAGCCTGCGCGCCGATACGCGCCCGCGCCATCTCGCGCATCTGGAGCGAATCGGGGACGCGCTGTTCCTCGCCGGGCCGAAGATCGGCGAGGATGGCCTGCCGGTCGGATCGATCGTGATCGTCGACATGGCCGATCTCGAATCGGCCAGGGCGTTCGCGGCGGCCGATCCCTATGCCGAGGCCGGGCTGTTCTCCGAGGTGACGGTCACCGCCTTCCGCAAGGTCCTGCCCGCCTGACGCAACCGATACGGTGGCGAATCGTTCACCCCCCACGAAAATTGGAGGGAGTGAGGGTTGTGCGCGCCATTCTGGTATTGCTGGTCATCGTGGTGCTCGTCGGCATCGCCGCGATCGCTTTGGGCTATGTGAACGTCACCCAGACGAAGACGGCGGCGTTGCCGTCCATCTCGGTGCAGGGTGGATCGGCGCCCGCGTTCAACGTGCAGACCGCCAACGTCTCGGTCGGCACCGAGAAGCATGTGGTCGAAACGCCCACCGTCAACGTGCAGAAGCCGCAATGAACGGCCGGCCAAGTGTCCTCGCGATCATTCTCGCGGTGATCCTGCCGCCGATCGGCGTGTGGATGGTGGAGGGGATCGGGGTGGTGTTCCTCGTCTCGCTGATCCTCACCTGCCTCGCCTATGTTCCGGGCATGGTCTTCTCGCTGGTCGCGGTGTTGCGGCCCGATCTGATGAACGGCCTGCGGAACCGCTGACGGATCGCCATCGCTTGCGCTAAGGGCGGGACGATGGCCTTCCCGCTTCCCGAGCCCATGCGCCTCGCGCTCGACGCCGCCGCCCGCGCCGGTGCGGCGGGCGAGGTGCCGGTCGGCGCCGTCGTCACGCGCGATCGCGAGGTGATCGCGGTCGTCGCCAACCGGATGCGCGAATTGCGCGATCCCACCGCGCACGCCGAAATGGAGGCGATCCGCGCCGCGCTGGCCGCGCTCGGCACCGGGCGGCTCGACGGCTGCGACCTGTGGGTGACGCTGGAGCCCTGCGCGATGTGCGCCGGCGCCATCGCCCACGCCCGCATCGAGCGCCTCTATTACGGCGCGGCGGACGAGAAGGGTGGGGCGGTCGCGCACGGCCCGCGCTTCTTCACCCAGCCGACCTGCCACCACCGGCCCGAAATCTACGGCGGCATCGGGGAAACCGAATCCGCCGGGCTGCTCAAGGCTTTCTTCGCGGGCCGACGCTGACGCGCCATTGTCGAGCGCTCCGATTTTGGGCATGGACGACAAGCGATCATGCCGCCCCTTGCCCCCTTCCCCTGGATCGACGTCGTCATCATCCTCGCGCTGGTCGTGCTGAACGGCCTGTTCGCGATGAGCGAGCTGGCGATCGTCTCGTCGCGCGCCGCCCGGCTGGAGGCGATGGCGCGCGCCGGGCGGGGCGGCGCCCGTGCCGCGATCAAGCTGCGCGAGGATCCCGGCAAGTTCCTCTCCACCGTGCAGATCGGCATCACGCTCATCGCGATCCTGTCCGGCGCCTATTCGGGCGAGGCGCTCGGTGGCCCGGTGTCCGAGCGGATGGAGCGGCTGGGGATGACCCACGATCATGCCGGCCCGGTCGGCTTCACGCTGGTCATCATCCTCACCACCTACGTCTCTCTGATCATCGGCGAGCTGGTGCCCAAGCAGCTGGCGCTCCGCACGCCCGAGCCGATCGCGGCGATCGCGGCGCGGCCGATGGCGTGGCTGGCGCGCGCCACCGCGCCGGTCGTCTGGCTGCTCGACAAGACCAGCCTCACCGTCTTCGCGCTGCTCGGCCTCAAGCGCGAACGCGAGGATCATGTGACCGCGGAAGAACTGCACCTCGTCGTCGCCGAGGCGTCCTCGGCCGGCGTGATCGAGGAGAGCGAGCGCGCGATCATCTCGGGCGTCGTGCGCCTCGCCGACCGGCCGGTGCGCGAGGTGATGACGCCGCGCACCGATATCGACTGGATCGACGCCGACGCCACTCTGGACGAGATTCGCGAGATCGTCGCCGAAACCCCCCACAGCCGCCTGCCGGTGGCGGAGGAATCGGTCGATTCGATCATCGGCGTGGTCCGCCTGCGCGATCTGCTGGTCGCGCTGCTCGAAGGCCGCGCGATCGACCTGCGCCATAAGATGCAGCCGGTTTCCACCATCCCCGACCGGATGGACGCGATGGACGCGCTGGCGGTACTGCGCGATGCCGAGGTGCCGCTGGCGCTGGTGGTGGACGAATATGGCCATCTCGACGGGCTGGTGACGCCGGGCAGCCTGCTCACCGCGATCGCCGGCGCCTTCGCCTCCGATCAGGACGAGGGGCACGACCCGGCCTTCGTCGAGCGCGAGGACGGCACCCACCTGATCTCGGGGTCGGGTTCCGCCGATGCGATGGCGGAGAAACTGGGCCTCACCCTGCCCGAGGATCGCGACTACGCCACCGCCGCCGGCTTTGCGCTCTCGGTGCTGCGCCACATCCCTGTGACGGGCGAGCATTTCGACATCGACGGCTGGCGCTTCGAGGTGGTCGACATGGACGGGCGGCGGGTCGACAAACTGCTGGCCAGCCCGAAACGGGGCGCTTGAGCAAGCCCTCGCCGCAGGCGCTGCGCGCGATGGAGCGTGCGCGCGCCGGCGATCTGGCGGGCGCGATCGAGGCAGGCGAGGCGGCACTGATCGCGGCGCCGCGCGATCCCGGTCTTCGCACCTTCGTCGGCGTGCTGTGCTGTCGTAGCGGAGCATTGGAGCGCGGCATCGGCCACTTCCGCGAGGCGCTGACGCTGGCGCCGGGCGACCGGATGATCCGCGCCGAGCTGGCCCGCGCCTCGCTCGCCGCCGGTGATCTCGACGGGGCGGCATCGGCGATCGGCGATGCCGAGGATCTGGCGACGCCGCAGGGCCGCGAATTCGCCCGCATGGCCGCGCACGTCGCAGCCAGGCGGGGCGGGGCGGAGGACGCCGCCGCCCGCTACGCCCGGCTGACGCAGGCCGATCCGGCCGATTTCGAAAGCTGGCAGGGACTGGGCCTCGCGCGGTTGAAGCTGGGCGAGATGGAGAACGCCGCCGATGCGCTCGGCCATGCGGTGCGGTTGCAACCGCGCCTGGCCGCAGCGCAGCTCGCGCTCGGCCGCGCGCTGGCCCGGCTCGATCGCGAGGCCGAGGCGTGCGCGGCCTTCGCCGAGGCCGATGCGCTCGATCCCGACAATGCCGCGATCCTGTTCGAGCTGGGGCGTGCCGAGATGGCGCGCTGGGGCTTCGATCGCGCCGAGGCGGCGCTGCTGCGTGCCCGCGCGCTGGATCCGCGACAGGGCGCGACGGTCGCCGCACTCGGCGATCTCTACGAGCGCACCAACCGGCTCGACGATCTCGCCCGGCTGATCGGCGAGGCGGAACGCGACGGCGTCGGCGAGGATGCGCTGGCGCTGCTGCGCGCCCGTTCGCTGCGCCGGCAGGGGCGGCTGGAAGAGGCGCTCGCCGCCGCCGAGGCCTGCCCGCTGGAGGACGACGCACTGCGCCTCCAGACCATCGGCGAGATCGCAGACCGGCTGAACGACGCGCCCAAGGCCTTCGCCGCCTTCGAGCAGCTCAACACGCTGCTGCTGAAGGACGATCCCGGTGCCGATGCCCGCGCGCTCGGCTTTCGCGATACGATCCGCAGCGTCCGCCGGCTGACCACGCCGGACTGGTTCGCCGGCTGGCGCACCCCGCCGCTGGCGATCGACGACGGGCGGCGCGCCCCCGCCTTCCTCTACGGCTTCCCCCGGTCGGGCACGACCCTGCTCGACACCATGCTGATGGGCCATCCCGATGCGGTGGTGATGGAGGAAGAACATGCGATGCAGCGCACGATGGCGCGAATGGGGCCGGCCGAACGCATAGCGACGCTGAGCGAAGCCGAGATCGCCGATCTGCGCGCGCATTACTGGCGCGAGGTGGACGCGATCGTGCCGCACGCGCCCGGCCGGCTGGTGGTGGACAAATTCCCGCTGGGCCTCGTCGGCGTCGCCTTCGTGCACCGGTTGTTTCCCGACGCGCGCTACATCTTCGCCGAGCGCCATCCGTGCGACTGCGTGCTGAGCTGCTTCATCACCCGCTTCCGGCTCAACGACGCGATGGCGAACTGCCTTCGGCTGGCGGACGCCGCACGGCTGTACGACATGACGCTGGACTATTGGGCGCACGCGCAAACGGTGTTCCCGCTGGCGGTGCACGCGATCCGCTACGAACGGATGGTCGCGGACGTGGAGGCGGAACTGCGCCCGCTCGCCGATTTCCTTGGCCTGGGCTGGGACGACCGGCTGGTCGATCATCGCGGCAGCGCGGCGCGGCGGGCCTATATCAGCTCGCCGAGCTATGCGCAGGTGACCGAGCCGCTCTACGAACGCGCCGCCGGGCGCTGGACGCGCTATGCCGAACAGATGGCCCCGGTGCTGCCCATCCTCGCGCCCTGGTGCGAGCGCATGGGGTACGATCTCTAGCCGAGCTTGCCGAATACCGCCTCGAACCCGGCCGTGTCGCCGGCGGCGAGAAAGCCGGCCTGCTCCACCCAGCGATCGCGCGCGATGCGGCCCTTGAAGGCGCCCATCTGCGCATCGTAGCGGGCGATGTCGTCCTCGCTCCACGCCGCGATCTGGGCGTACTGGATGATGCCGAGGCCGTTCAGCACCGCTTCCGCCTTCGGCCCGAGGCCCTTCATCCGGGTGAGCGGATCGGCCGGCCCGTCCGGCACGACGGCCATGGGGGGAGGCGCGATCTCGGACACGGGAACGCCGGGCGCGACGGTCGGCTCTGGCATGGGATCGGCCATCGGCGACAGCTCGGTCGCGGGGCGCACCATCGCGATGCCGTCCGCATCCGCCGGCCCCTCCGGCCCCCGCCGCCCGGTGCGCGCCAGCACCAGCAGCAGGATGGCGAGCAGGACGAGAGCGACGGCGATGATGACGATCGTGCTGGTGGACATGGTTCCCCCACGAGGATGACGGCGTGGACATTGCCGTGGGTGGGGGCGGGAGGCAAGGCGCTCGCCGGGCAGTGTCATCGCAAGGCACGGAGCGTGCCGTGGAAGCGATCCTTTCCTGATGGCCGACGGTCAGGCGGGCGATCGTAACCGGCCGGGGCGAGCGAGCGTAGGTCGTGAGGTTCGTTCAAGACCGAAGTGAGGAGTCCATCATGCGAAGCCGAGCCTTGATCGCGGCCACATCCTCGTTGGCGGCCGCCGGCGCCCTCAGCGCTTTCGCCGCGCTCGCAGCGCCTGCGTCTGCTCCTCCCGTGCCGGTGGTGGTCGAACTGTACCAAAGTCAGGGCTGCTCGTCCTGTCCGCCCGCCAGTGCGAACCTCAACGCCATCGCCGATCGCCCGGATGTGATCCCGCTCTCGTTCGCGGTGACGTACTGGGATCAGCTCGGCTGGAAGGACACGTTCGCGACGCCGGAATACACCGTGCGGCAGTGGGACTATGCCCGAAGCGGCGGTCGCGGAGAGGTCGCGACGCCGCAGATGGTCATCAACGGCGGCAGGCAGACGATCGTGGGCAACGATCGGCGGCAGCTCGAGGCGGCGATCGCCGCCGCGCGGCACCCGTCAGGCCCTCGAATCACGCTGGCGGGCAATCGGGTCTCGATCGCGGCCGCGGGCGGCGCCACGCCCTCGACCGTATGGCTCGTCCGGTACGATCCACGGGTGAACAACGTGCCGGTACGGGCGGGCGAAAATGGAGGGCGCACGCTGCCCCACCGCAATATCGTTCGCCAACTGGCCGCGCTCGGCACCTGGTCGGGCACGGCCGTCAGCTTCGCTCTGCCGTCCAGCCCCAGCCCTGCATATCGTACCGCCGTGCTCCTGCAGTCGGGCAAGGGCGGCCCGATCGTGGCGGCGGCGAAATCGTGATCGCCTCCCGCGACGGCGAGTAGGTTGGACGCGACCGCTATGGACCTGTGGTACGCTCCGACCTCGCCTTTTGCCCGCAAGGTCCGGATCGCGGCGGCGGAACTCGGCCTCGCCGACCGGATCGTGCTGGTCGAGACGGACCCTTGGACCAACCATCGGCTGCGCCTGATCAACCCGCTGGCGAAGGTGCCGACGCTCGTGCTGGATGATGGAGATGTCCTGTTCGAGTCCGCGGTCATCTGCGACTATCTCGATGCGGCCGAACGGCGCCTGTTCCCGGCCGATGGCGCGACCCGCTGGCAGACGCTCATGCTGCAGGGGCTTGCCGACGGAGCGATGGCCGCTGTGGGGCGCCTGTTCGCCGAGGAGCGGAAACCGGCATCCGAGCGATCGGATGCCATGCTGGCGCGCTTCTCCGTCGCACGCGATGCGACGCTCGATCGGCTGGACCGGGAAATGCTGCAATACGAGCCGTTGATCGGGGAGATCGCGGTGGCGGCCCTGATCGGCTATCTCGATTTTCGCTGGCCCGATCGCGATTGGCGAGGCGGAAGGCCGACGCTCGCGAGGTGGTTCGAACGCTTTCGGGAACGCCCGTCGATGACGAGCACGCGCCATCGCCTTCCTCGATCCGCCGTGTAGCGCATGCGGGCGTCGACCTTGGGACGATAGCCGCCCCTTCCCACATAGGATTTCGTGTGAGAGGCGCCGGCCGAGGTAGGCCGGCTCTTTCCCAGCGTCGAACCCGCGAGCCGTAGCAGGCTCCCACACGTGCAGCCTTTGTCGCTTTTCGCGAAAATATCGTGCCCGTCAGATCGTTCTCACCCCCGCGCCACCTCGCGCCAGCCGATGTCGCGGCGGCAGAAGCCGGTGGGGAAATCGATCGCGTCGACCGCGCGGTAAGCGGCGGCCTGCGCTTGCGCCACGCTCGGCGCCGAGGCGGTGACGGCCAGCACGCGGCCGCCCGCCGACTCCAGCCCGGCCGTGCCGTTGCGGGTGCCGGCGTGGAAGACGCGCGCTCCAGCCTCTTCGGCCCTCTCGATGCCGCGGATGGCTCCGCCGGTCCTGGGCGCATCCGGATAGCCTTGCGCCGCCATCACAACCGTCAGCGCCGCCTCATCCTTCCAGCGGATCGGGCGGTCTTCCAGCGTTCCGGTCGCCGCCGCGTGGAGGATCGGCAGCAGATCCTCGTCCAGCCGCATCATCAGTACCTGGCATTCGGGATCGCCGAAGCGGACATTGTATTCGATCAGCTGCGGGCCGGTGGCGGTCAGCATCAGCCCGGCGAACAGCACGCCGGTGAAGGGGGTGCCGGCCTCCGCCATGCCCGCGATCGAGGGGCGGACGATCTCGGCCATCACGCGGGCCTCCAGTTCCGGGGTCAGCACGCGGGCGGGGGTGTAGGCGCCCATGCCGCCGGTATTGGGGCCGGTATCACCGTCGCCGACGCGCTTGTGATCCTGCGCCGAACCCAGCGCGAGCACCGTCTTGCCGTCGGAGAGCGCGAAGAAGCTGACCTCTTCGCCTTCGAGGAACTGCTCGATGATCAAGCTCGCCCCCGCCGCGCCGAAGCGGCCGCCGAGGATGTCGTCGATCGCTTCTTCTGCTTCCGCCGCGGTGGTGGCGATGATCACGCCCTTGCCCGCCGCGAGCCCGTCCGCCTTGATCACCACCGGCAGGCCGAAGCGCGAAAGATCGGCCTTGGCGGCCTCCGGATCGGTGTGGCGGGCGTAGGCGGCGGTCGGCACGCCCGCACGGTCGCACAGCGCCTTGGTGAAGGCCTTGGAGCCCTCCAGCTGCGCCGCCGCCGCCGAGGGGCCGAACACCGCGATGCCGGCGTCGCGCAGGGCATCGGCGAGGCCGTCCACCAGCGGCTGCTCCGGCCCGACGACGACGAGGTCGATCGCCGCTTCCCGTGCGAAGGAGATGATCGCCGCATGATCCGAAAGCGACAGCGGCACCAGCGCCGCGCTATGGCCGATCCCCGGATTTCCGGGCGCGGCGTACAGCTTGGTCAGCTTCGGCGATTGCGCCAGCTTCCAGGCGAGCGCATGTTCACGGCCTCCCGATCCCAGCAGCAGGACATTCATGGCCGACCCCTTCGCTCCGTATGACGAAAGCGCGCTCCTAGCGAACGAAGCGCCCGGCGACAACGCGCCCGCGCTCTCGGTGTCAGAGCTGTCGGGCGCGCTCAAGCGGACGGTGGAGGATCGCTTCGGCCATGTCCGCGTGCGCGGCGAGATTTCGGGGTGGAAGCGGCACGTCTCGGGCCATTGCTACTTGGCGCTCAAGGACGACAAGGCGGTGATCGACGGTGTGGTGTGGAAGGGGCAGGCCGCCAACCTGCGCTTCCGCCCCGAGGACGGTATCGAGGTGATCTGCACCGGGCGGCTCACCACCTATCCGGGCCGCTCGAAGTATCAGATCGTGATCGACCGGATGGAGCTGGCCGGGCAGGGCGCGCTGATGGCGCTGCTCGACAGGCGCCGCCGCGCGCTCGCCGCCGAGGGGCTGTTCGACGAGGACGGCAAGAAGCCGCTGCCCTTCCTGCCGCGCACGATCGGCGTGGTGACCTCTCCGACCGGTGCGGTGATCCGCGACATCCTCCACCGCCTCGCCGATCGCTTCCCCAGCCGCGTGCTGGTGTGGGGCGTGCCGGTGCAGGGCGAGGGCGCGGCCGAGAAGGTGGCGGCGGCGGTCAACGGCTTCTCCGCGCTGTCGGTGGATGGCCCGGTGCCGAGGCCCGATCTCGTCATCGTCGCGCGGGGCGGCGGATCGATCGAGGATCTGTGGGCCTTCAACGAGGAGGTGGTGGTCCGCGCCGTCGCCGGCTGCACGATCCCGATCGTCTCGGCGGTAGGTCACGAGACCGACACTACCTTGTGCGACTTCGCGGCTGACCGCCGCGCGCCGACGCCCACCGCCGCCGCCGAGATGGCGGTGCCGGTGCGCGCCGAACTGGCGGGCTATCTCGAGGCGCTGGGCGGGCGGATGACCAACTGCGCGCGCCGCTATCGCGAGCGCGCGGGGGAGCGCTTCGATTCGGTCGCGCGGCGGATGCCGACGCCCGACACCTTGCTCGGCCCGCAGCGGCAGAAGTTGGACGATCTCTCCGAGCGCCTGCCGCGCGCGCTGTCGAAGCGGCTTGCGGTGGCGCGCGGCGATCTCGCCCATGCATCGGGCGCGCTTCGCCCCCGCCTGCTCGCCGCGCGCGTGGATCGCGATCGCGCGCTGCTCGCCCGTGTCGGCCTGCGTCCCACGCTGGTGACGACCCGCATCGCCGATGGCGAGCGGCGGCTGGAGGCGCTGTGGCGGCTGGCGCGCAGCCTCAACCCCGATCTTGTCCTCCAGCGCGGCTACGCCCGCGTCGAGGCGGAGGGGCATGTCATCGCCTCCGCCGACAAGGCGCGCGAGGCGGGTGCCATGACCCTCGTCTTCGCCGACGGCCGCGTCGATGTCGCGACCACCGACGCGCCGCCGCCCCCGGCGCGCCCGAAGCCAGGCCGCCGACCAACCCTTCCTTCAGCCGCGCCTGCTGTAGAGGGAGAAAAGAAAGGATATGGCCATGCTGATGTCGCAAAGCGACCGCGAGGCGCGGCTGCGCTACCTCGCCAACAGCTTCCGCGTGCTGGTGCCGGGCGATCACGTCACCTGCGCGGTGTCGGGTGAGAAGATCCCGCTCGACAAGCTCAAATATTGGAGCGTCGCGCGGCAGGAGCCCTACGCGTCGGCGGAATTCTCCACCAAGGCCGAGCTGGGGCTTTGACGCGCGGACGCCGGCTCGGCGCGTCGGCCCTGCTGGTCGCGCTGGCCAGCTGCGTCGCGCCGCACGGGGCGCCGTCCGCATCGGCCGAGCCGCCGCCCGCGCCGCGCCCGAGCGTCCAACTGTCGGCCTCGCCCAGCGCATCCGCCGATTTCGCCTTCACCGGAGCGATGAGCCAGGGCGGCCTGGTGATCGGCCGCGCGCCGCGCGGCACCGTGTCGCTCACCCTCGACGGTGCCGACGTGCCGCTGGCGAGCGACGGGAAGTTCCTCATCGCCTTCGGCCGCGATCATGGCCCGAGCGCCACCCTGATCGCCAGTCGGCCGGATGGCAGCGGCGTGACCCGTACGCTGACGATCGCGCCCGGCACCTACCGGATCGAGGCGCTGCCCATCCCCAAATACCAGCAACCCGAGGCCGAATTCCTGAAGATCCGCGAGGGGGAGCTCGCCCAGATCAAGGCGGCGCGCGCGCAGGCGGCCGTGATCCGGAGCGATGGCTGGCGGCAGAGCTTCATCTGGCCGGTGAACGGCCGCATCTCCGGCGCCTTCGGGGCGCAGCGCGTCTACAATGGCGAGAAGGGCAGCTTCCATAGCGGCGAGGATGTCGCCGTGCCGACCGGAACGCCCGTCCGCGCGCCGGCCGACGGTGTGGTGATTCTTGCCGCGACCGGCGATCCCTTCACGCTGGAGGGGCATCTGCTGATGGTGGCGCACGGCATGGGGCTGGACAGCGCGTTTCTCCACTTGAGCCACATCGACGTGAAGGTCGGTGACGTCGTGAAGCAGGGCCAGGTGATCGGCGAGAGCGGCATGACCGGCCGCGCCACCGGCCCGCACCTCCACTGGGCGCTCACCTGGCGCGGCGAGCGGATCGACCCCAAGCTGGTGGCGGGGGCGATGACCGCCGGCTGATCCCTTCGCTGGACCCTATTGGGTCCGCACCGCCTTGAAGCCCTGGCCGCCGTTGAAGGTGATTCGGTAGCTGCCGAGCGCGCCGCGCGTCACCGTGGCGGTGTCGCCGACGCGCGGGCGACGGCCGAGCGTCGTGCTGTCATTCTGCTGCCAGACGGCACCGCCTTCCAGCGTGACGATGTAGATGCCGTAGGAGCCTTCGGTCACGCCGGTCACCTTGGCGGTGATCTGCTTGACCTCGTCGACCTCGCCATGCTTGTCTCCGCCGCCGAAGATGGCGAGACTGGGCAGGCGGAAGCCGAACAGCGCCTGGCGCGATTGCTGCACCTCGGCGCGGCTGACCACCGCGATGTCATGCTTGGCTTCCGCGCTGTCGAGCGCGGACACGGTGCTGTCGTAGCAGGCGAGGCGCTGGGCCGAATCGGCGATGCCGCGGCAATCGACCACCTTCTGGAGCAGCGGTGCGCGCTTGGCGGTGCCGTTGTCCTTTTCGGCGAGTGCAGGCGTTGCGGACAGCAGGAACAGGATCGGGGCCAGAGCGGAAATGCGGTGCATCGGACGGCGCCTCATGAAGCAGGATGGCCCTCTGTAAGGGCATCGTGACGGGGAAGGAAAGGGGCGCGCACTTTCGTTTCGGAATGCGTCGCCATGCCGCGCATCTGTGTCCTTTTTGCTACATAGCTGCGCATTCGTATTGCAACTGCACACGCGAGATTGATCGGGGTTCCGTTCATCCGTTAGCAAGCTGGCCCTAGCGGCTCAGGAACCTGCGCGGGATATCCGTCAGGCTTGGGCTGGCCTCAAAGGGGACATACATAGATGAACGGCAAGCTCATCAGGGACCGCCTCCTGGCGTCCACGATTATTGCGGGTACCGTCGCGTTCGCCGCGCCGGCGTTCGCGCAGGACGCCGCGACCGCCGCGCCTGCACCCAGCGTTGCGCCTGCGGCGACCTCGGCCGACGCGTCGAGCCCGGCCAACGGCGGCGAGATCGTCGTCACCGGTTCGCGCATTCCGCATCCGGACCTCGAATCGGCCAGCCCGGTCACCGTGGTCGGCGCCAAGGACTTCAAGCTCACCGGCACGACCCGCACCGAAGATCTGCTGAACAGCCTGCCGCAGGTGTTCGCAGGCCAGGGTGGCAGCATCTCGAACGGTGCGTCGGGTATCGCCACCGTCGATCTGCGCAACCTCGGTCCGTCGCGTACCCTGGTGCTCGTCAACGGCCGCCGCGTGGTTCCGGGTGATCCCCGCACGCCGTTCACCGATCTGAACTTCATCCCGTCCTCGCTGATCAAGCGCGTCGACGTCCTGACCGGCGGCGCTTCGTCGGTGTATGGCGCGGACGCGGTCGCCGGCGTCGTGAACTTCGTGATGGACACGAACTTCTCGGGCTTCAAGCTCGACGGCCAGTACAGCCTCTACCAGCACAACAACAGCGCCGGCTCGAGCGTCACGAACGCGCTTGATGCGCGCGACTTCGGCTATCCGCGCGGCAACAGCGCGGATGGCGGCACCATCGACGTCACTGCCACCATCGGTGCGGGCTTCGATGACAATCGCGGCCACGTCGTGGCCTATGCCGGCTATCGCAAGATCAATGCGGTGACCCAGGCGGATCGCGACTATTCGGCTTGCTCGCTGAGCGCGCGCAGCGCCGCGGCGATCAAGGCGACCCCGGCCCCCGGCCTCTACACCTGCGGCGGCTCGGGCACCTCGGCCAACGGCACCTTCTTCACGGGTGACGGCCGTACCCTGCAGGTCGGCGGCAACGGTCATGAGTTCGTGCCGGGTTCGACCCCGTACAACTTCGCGCCGGCCAACTACTATCAGCGCCCCGACGAGCGCTACACCGCCGGCTTCTTCGCGCACTATGACGTGAGCGACGCGTTCAAGCCGTACATGGAATTCATGTTCATGGACGACCGCACGGTCGCCCAGATCGGTGCGTCGGGCGATTTCGGCAACACCACTGCGGTCAGCTGCGACAATCCCGGCCTTTCGGCCCAGCAGCGCGCCAGCATCTGCGTCAACGGCAACTTCGTGGGCCAGAGCATCGACGGCAATGGCAACGTCGTCGGCACGCCGACGACGTTCACCGACGCCAACGGTGTCCAGTATCAGGAAGCGCAGCTTCAGCCGCTGCGCCGCAACGTCGAAGGCGGTCCGCGCCGTGACGACCTGCAGCACACCTCGTATCGTGGTGTGATCGGCGCCAAGGGCGATCTCGCCAAGGGCATCAGCTACGACGCGTCGTACCAATATGGTCGCACCAACTTCGCCGAGACCTATTACAACGACTTCTCGATCAAGAAGCTGACCAACTCGCTGAACGTCGACGCCAACGGCGTCTGCCGCTCGGTGTCCGACGGCACCGACACGCAGTGCATTCCCTACAACATCTTCCAGACCGGCGGCGTGAATCCGGCCGCTCTCAACTACCTGCAGACGCCGGGCTTCCAGCGCGGTCAGAACACCGAGCAGGTCGCCAACGTCAACTTCACCTTCCTCGGCGGCGAATATGGCCTGACCAGCCCGCTGGCGAACGAGGGCCTCGCGCTGAACATCGGTGCCGAGTACCGCAAGGAGACGCTGTCGCTGTCCACCGACCAGGAGTTCACCACGGGTGACCTGTCCGGTCAGGGTGGCGCGACGCTGGGCGCCAACGGCAATATCAAGGTGAAGGAATTCTTCGCCGAGGCCTCGGTGCCGCTGATCCAGGATCGTCCGTTCTTCAAGTCGCTGGTGTTCGACACGGGTTATCGCCGTTCGCACTACACCACCGACGGTTCGGGCTTCTCGCTCAACCCGGACGGCAGCATCTCGCCCTTCGGCGGTTCGAACTCGTTCAACACCGACACCTACAAGTTCGAGCTGACCTGGGCGCCGGTGAAGGACATCAAGCTGCGTGCCAGCTACAACCGTGCGGTTCGCGCGCCGAACGTCACCGAGCTGTTCGGCTCGCGTAACGTGGCGCTCGACGGTGCGACGGATCCCTGCGCCGGCGCGATCGGTTCGGACACGCTGACGGCTACCGCTGCTCAGTGCGCCCTGACCGGTGTCACCGCTTCCCAGTACGGTCACATCGCCGCCAACCCGGCAAGCCAGTATAACGGCTTCCAGGGCGGCAGCCCGGACCTGACCCCGGAAATCTCGACCTCGAAGACCTTTGGTGTGGTGCTGACGCCGAGCTTCCTGCCCGGCTTGTCCGCGACCGTCGATTATTTCGACATCAAGGTGAAGAACCTGATCTCGACCTATGGCGGCGACAACATCCTCAACCAGTGCATCAACGGGAACGACACGTTCTGCGGCCTGATCCATCGCGACTCGACCGGCTCGCTGTGGCGCTCGCTTGACGGCTACGTGGTCGACACCGGCGTCAACATCGGTGGTCTGCGCACCAAGGGTATCGACGTCGCGGCGTCGTACAGCAAGCCGATCGGCGACTTCGGTACGCTGGGCCTGCAGGTCAACGGCACCTGGCTGGACAGGCTCAACACCACCCTGTTCGGTGGCGTGAGCTATAACTGCGCGGGTTATTTCGGTGTCACCTGCGGTACGCCGTCGCCCAAGTGGCGGCACACCGCTCGCCTGACCTGGACGCTTCCGTCGGGTCCGAGCCTGTCGCTGCGCTGGCGCTATCTGTCGAAGGTCAAGCTCGACACGCTCAGCTCCGATCCGGATCTGGCCGGCACGCCGCCGGCGTCGGGTGGTCCTTACGTGCCGCCTCCGGGCAGCGCCGGGATTGGCGCGACCAGCTACTTCGACCTGACCGCGCAGATGCCGATCGGCAACAAGTACACCTTCACCCTGGGTGTGCAGAACCTGCTCGACAAGTCGCCGCCGCTGATCGGCAGCGGTCAGCTGACCGCCGTCTACGGCAATGGCAACACCTTCCCGCAGGTGTACGATGCGCTTGGTCGCTACATCTACGTGGGCATCTCGCTCGATCTCTGATCGGGTCGATATTCCCAAGAACTGGACGGCGGGCCGAAAGGCCCGCCGTTTTCTTTTGGGCGTTCCCAAGCGTGCATCGATCCATCATGGTCGGGCGACATGACCGAAATCGAAGACCTCGAAACCCAGGCCGACCGCGCCGCTGCCGCAGGGGACATCCCGGCCGCCCGGCGACTGCTCGAAGCCGCGACGCGAGCCGCTCCCGAACGCATCGACAATTGGCTCAAACTGTCGGCGATGAGTCGCGCGATGGGCGACATGCCCGCCGCGCTCGATGCCGTGGGGCAGGCCTTGCGGGTCGACCCGCTGCATTTCCTGGCGCTCCTGTCGCGTGCCCGGCTGCTCGAGGCGGCGGGGCGGACCGGTGAGGCCGCGCGTGCTTATGTCCGCGCGCTGGCGCAGCGGCCGTCGGGCGACGTGGAGACCCCCGCGCTCAAGGCGGTTCTCGCCCATGCCGAAGCCATGCAAGCATCCTATCAGGATGGGGTGGCGGCGACGTGGCAGCGGGCGATCGAGGCAGGCGAACCGGCACCGAACCCGGACGAACGCCGGCGGCTCGACCGCTTCGCCAGCAACGCGCTCCGCCGGACGCCCGTCTATCGTTCGGACCCGACCCATTACTTCTACCCCGGCCTCACCGAGCGCGAGTTTCACGACCGCGCGGACTTCCCATGGCTGGCCGCTCTCGAAGCCCATACCGATGCCATCCGAGCCGAGTTCCAGGCCCTGTTCGAGGATCGGCTGGCGCAGGCCGAACCCTATGTCCAATATCCGGCGGACGCGCCGGTGCGGCAGTGGGCGGCGCTGAACAATTCGATGGACTGGACGGCCTTTCACCTGCTCAATTGCGGGGTCCGCATAGCCGCCAATGCCGATCGCTGCCCTCGCACGATGGAGGCGCTGGCGCTGATCCCACAGCCGCGCATGGCGAGGCGTTCGCCCAACGCGATGTTCTCCCTGCTCAAGCCGCACACGCGAATCCCGCCCCACCACGGCATCGCCAATACGCGGCTTGTCTGCCACTTGCCGCTCGTCGTGCCGGAAGGGTGCCTGTACCGGGTCGGCGCTACGCAGCGGAAATGGGTGGAGGGCGAGGCCTTCGTGTTCGACGACACGATCGAGCATGAAGCCGTCAACGACAGCGACGAGCCGCGCGCGGTGCTGATCTTCGACGTCTGGCATCCTGCGCTCAGCGCTGCCGAGCGTGCGGCGGTGACGCGCATGATGGAAGCCGAAGAGACCGAGCATGGCACGCCGCTCTGAGAGCAGGGGCTGATGGCGAGCGCTCCATCCTTCGATGCCGCGCTCTCGCTCGCGCGACGGAATGCCGGCGATGTCGCGGCGGTGGCTTCGGTCGCCGTGCGCGCGATCGACGAGCGTCGCGAGGAGGATGGCCTCGCCCTGATCGACCAGGCGCTGCGCCATACCCCCCGGACGCAGGCGCTGCTGCACGTCCGGGGGTTGCTGTACCGCGCGCTGGGTGAGACGGACCGCGCCGTCGCGGCGCTGGACGAGGCCGCCGCGGCCGGCCCCGTCTCCGCGCGTCTCGCCCAGGCACGCGCGCATGTCGCGCTGGAGGCAGGCTTGCCCGCAGCGGTGCTGCACGAGGAGGCGCGACGGATGGCGCCGCTCGACATGGCCACCGCGCTGGGTCATGCCGCCGCGCTGGCGGCGGAAGGGCGCGATGGCGAGGCCGACATGCTGCTGGTCGACATCCTGCGGCAAAACCCGGCCTGGCTGGAAGGACATGCCGCCTTGGCGCGCGCGCGGCAGGCGGCGGGGCGCTCGGATCAGCTTGTGTCGATCGACACGGCGATCGGGGCCGCCCCTGGCGAGTTCGCGCTGTGGCAGCTGAAGATCGCGATCCAGCACCGTGCGCGCGACTATGGGGCGGAGGCACAGACGATCGCCGGGGCGCGGCAGCGATTCGGCGAAAGCCAGGCGCTGGCCGCCGCCGCCGCGATGCTGGCGACCGAGCAGGGCGACGCCGGTGCGGCCGATGCCGCCTTCGCGCGCCTCGATCCCTTCGCCGAGACGGCGCTGATGGTCCACTGGCTGCGGCATCAGGTGCGTCAGGGCCGGCCTGAGCGCGTGATCGCGCAGGCGCCGCGCCTGATCGCGCGCGCCGACGTCAACGACGCATGGCCCTACCTGTCGATCGCGATGCGGATGACCGGGGACGCGCGGATAAGCTGGCTGGAGGATGTGCCGCGCTTCGTGCGGGTGTTCGATCTCGGCTTTTCGCCAGCCGAACTCGATGATCTGGCGGCGTGCTTGCGATCACTGCATCTCGCCCGCGCGCAGCCGCTCGATCAGTCGGTGCGCGGCGGCACGCAGACCGACGGGCCGCTGTTCCAGCGGATGGAGCCGCCGATCCGTACGCTGCGCCGGCGAATCGAGGGGGCGATCGCCGACTATGTCGCGGCGCTGCCCGATCCGATCGAAGGGCACCCCCTGCTGGGACGGATTCCCCGCCGCCCCCGTTTCATCGGCTCATGGTCCGTGCGCCTGACCGGCGGAGGGTATCACGATCCCCACCTTCACCCTTATGGCTGGCTGAGTTCGGCCTTCTACGTCGCCATACCCGATGCTGCGGCCGGGAGCGAGGAAGGCTTCCTGACACTGGGCGAGCCACAGCAGATGCTGGGTACGGGCCTTGCTCCCTATCGCACGATCGCGCCGCGTCCGGGGCAATTGGTGCTGTTCCCGTCGACGATGTGGCACGGCACGCGGCCGTTCGGATCGGGCGAGCGGCTGACCGCCGCCTTCGACATCGGCTGATGCTGACTCGCCGCCCTGAAGCGTGCTAGGATGTGCCGATATGGCGACGGCCCGAGATAGCCGCCGCCGGTATGCTGGAGACCATGATGCGCCGCCTGATCCTCGCCGCGTTGACCGCGCTATCGCTACCCGCCGCCGCGTTCGCCTATCCGCAGGGGTCGGGCGATCACGTCGCCACCACCGATCCGAACAAGGTGATCTGCCGCACGCAGGAGGTGATCGGTAGCCGTCTCGCGTCCGAGAAGACCTGCCATACGGCAGCCGAGTGGGCGCAGTACGAGCGCGAGATGCGCCTCACCACCGATCGCATCCAGATGCAGAAGTCGCACCAGGGGAACTGATCCCACCCGCCCGGACACGTCCAGCGGACAGATTTTGGTTGGCGCCAGCGGCGGGGAGCGCGTTGCCCCCGCCGCAGGCGCGGTCCTCACGCGACCGCGAGCTTCAGCGCCCCGTCACCCTCGTCCACGTTGACCATCGAACCGTCGGGCACCTCGCCCTGCAGGATCATCTCGGCGAGAGGATCCTGCAGGTAACGCTGCACCGCGCGCTTCAGCGGCCGCGCGCCGTAGACCGGATCGTAGCCGACCCGCCCCAGCCACGCCCTCGCGGCATCCGTCAGGCTGAGCGCGATCTTGCGATCGCGCAGCAGCTTCTGGATGCGCGCCACCTGGATGTCGACGATCGGCGCCATGTGGCCCGCGCCCAGCCGGTGGAAGAGGATGATCTCGTCCAGCCGGTTGAGGAACTCCGGCCGGAAATGCGCGCGCACCACCTCCATCACCTGCGGTTCGGCATCCTTGACCGGCTGGTCTTCGCCGAGTGACGCGAGGAACTGCGAGCCGAGGTTCGAGGTCAGGATGATCAGCGTGTTGGTGAAGTCCACCGTGCGGCCCTGCCCGTCGGTGAGGCGCCCGTCGTCGAGCACCTGGAGCAGGACGTTGAACACGTCCGGGTGCGCCTTCTCCACCTCGTCGAACAGCACGACCTGATAGGGCCTGCGCCGCACCGCCTCGGTGAGCACACCGCCCTCATCATAGCCGACATAGCCCGGAGGGGCGCCGATCAGCCGGGCGACCGAGTGCTTCTCCATGAACTCGCTCATGTCGAGGCGGACCATCGCGCTGTCGTCGTCGAACAGGAAGCCGGCGAGCGCACGGGTCAGCTCGGTCTTGCCGACGCCGGTCGGGCCGAGGAACAGGAAGCTGCCCAACGGCCGGTTCGGATCCTGCAACCCGGCACGCGCGCGGCGGACGGCGCGGCTCACCGCGACCACCGCCTCGGACTGGCCGATGACGCGCCTGCCGATCGTCTCCTCCATCTTGAGGAGCTTCTCGCGCTCGCCCTCCAGCATGCGGTCGACGGGGATGCCGGTCCAGCGGCCGACCACGGCGGCGATGTCCTCGCTCGTCACCTCCTCGCGGAGCATCGCGCCGGCCGACGCCTGCTCGGCCTCCGCCAGCTGCTTCTCGAGGCCGGGGATGACGCCGTAGGACAGCTCGCCCGCCTTGCCGAGATCGCCCGAGCGCTGCGCCTGCTCGAGCTGGAGCTTCGCTGCATCGAGCTGTTCCTTGATCTTGGCCTGCCCCGCAATCTTCTCCTTCTCAGCCTGCCAGCGCTGGGTGAGGCTCGCGGATTCCTCCTCCAGCCGGGCGAGATCGTATTCCAGCGATCCGAGCCGGTCGGCACTCGCCTTGTCGGTCTCCTTCTTCAGCGCCTCGCGCTCGATCTTGAGGCGGATGATACGGCGATCGAGGCTCTCGATCTCCTCGGGCTTGGACTCGACCTCCATGCGCAGGCGCGAGGCGGCCTCGTCCATCAGGTCGATCGCCTTGTCGGGCAGGAAGCGATCGGTGATGTAGCGATTGGACAGCGTCGCCGCCGAGACCAAGGCTCCGTCGGTGATCCGCACGCCATGGTGCAGCTCGTATTTGTCCTTGAGACCGCGCAGGATCGAGATCGTGTCCTCGACCGTCGGCTCGCCGACGAACACCGGCTGGAAGCGTCGCTGCAGCGCTGGATCCTTTTCGACATGCTTGCGATATTCGTCGAGCGTGGTCGCGCCGATGCAGTGCAGCTCGCCGCGCGCGAGCGCGGGCTTGAGCAGGTTGCCCGCGTCCATCGCGCCCTCGGACTTGCCGGCGCCGATCAGCGTGTGCATCTCGTCGATGAAGAGGATGATATGGCCCTCGGCCTGCTTCACCTCGTCGAGCACGCCCTTCAGGCGCTCCTCGAACTCGCCGCGATACTTGGCCCCCGCGATCAGCGCGCCCATGTCGAGCGCCATCAGTTGGCGATCGCGCAGCGTATCGGGCACGTCGCCGTTGGCGATGCGCAGCGCGAGGCCTTCGGCGATCGCGGTCTTGCCGACGCCGGGCTCGCCGATCAGCACGGGATTGTTCTTGGTGCGCCGCGCGAGGATCTGGATGGTGCGGCGGATCTCCTCGTCGCGGCCGATCACCGGATCGAGCTTGCCGGCCTTCGCCGCCTCGGTGAGATCGCGCGCGAACTTCTTGAGCGCGTCGTAGCGATCCTCGGCGGAAGCGGTATCGGCCGAGCGGCCGCCGCGCAGCTCGTTGATCGCGGCGTTGAGCGCCTCGGGCTTCACGCCGGCATCGGCCAGCGCCTTGCCGGCTGCCGTCGTCGTCGCCAGCGCGCAGGCGAGCAGCAGCCGCTCGACGGTGACGTAGCTGTCGCCCGCCTTCTTCGCGATCTGCTCGGCATTATCGAGCAGACGCACGGTATCGTTGTCGAGCTGCGGCGAAGCCTGCGCGCCGCTGCCCGAGACGGCCGGGATCTTCGCCAGCGCCGCATCGGTATCGCGCAGCGCGACCTTGGCCGAACCGCCCGCCTTGGCGATCAGCCCCGAGGCCATGCCCTGCTCGTCCTCCAGCAGCGCCTTCAGGATATGCTCGGGCGCGATGCGCTGGTGGTTCATGCGGATCGCGACGGTCTGCGCGGATTGCAGGAAGCCCTTCGCGCGGTCAGTGAATTTTTCGAGGTCCATCGAACTCCCCTGGGAATACAGTCCGCCGCGATATGGTGTGACTTATTTGCCACACAAGAGGGTCACACCCCGGTTTCGATCTTGTCCAGCCGTGCCAGCACGATGTCGATCTTTTCGTGCAGTCGCATGATCTCCAGCTCGGCGCGCAGGTTGACCTCGTAATCGTGGCTGGCCGCCACGCGGTCGCGGTCGCCGGCGCGGTTCTGGCTCATCATGATGATCGGCGCCTGGATCGCGGCCAGCGTCGAGAGCATCAGGTTGAGGAAGATATAGGGATAGGGATCGAACGGGCTGCCCCAATGGGTCAGTATGTAGGAGTTCAGCACCATCCAGCCGACCAGGATGACGGTGAAGGTGATGATGAAGCCCCATGAGCCGCCGACTTCCGCGACGCGATCGGCCAGCCTGTCCCCGAAGCTCGCCTGCGCCTCCTCGATGTCGGCGGCGTCGCGGCTGATCGGTGCGCGTTCCTTGAAGGTTTCGAGAACCTTGCGCTCCTCGGGATCGAGATGGTGCGGATCCTTGCGCAGATAGCGCAGCGCGAGTTCGGGTAGCGTGAGGTGGACGCGAAGGGCCATGGACGACTCCTGAAATGATCGGCCCGAGAGGTGCGCCAAATGGCGGCTGGCGCCAAGCGCAGGCCGCATTATGGTTATGTCACGTTTCCCTCCGAGGTTCTGTCCTGATGCGTTTCGCGATTCCCGCGCTTCTCCTCGCTTCCGCTCTGTCGCCGGTTTCGGCCGCCGCACCCTCCGCCAAGCCCGCGCCGCTCTCCGTGCTCNGCGATCAGGTGAAGCTGCCCTACGAGCAGTTCATGCTGGCGAACGGGCTGCGGGTCGTCGTGTCGACCGACCGCAGGGCGCGGGTGGTGGGCGTCTCGGTCTGGTATCAT